>JAIERC010000460.1 GCA_019747165.1 Sphingomonas sp.
AACGCAAGGGCGAGCCGACGCTGCTGGCGATCACGCGCGGCTTTGGCGACGCTTTGCGGATCGGGCATCAGGCGCGACCCGATATCTTCGCCAAGCATATCGTGCTGCCCGAACAGGCCTATGCCGCCGTGATCGAGATTGACGAGCGCGTGAGCGCCGAAGGGGAAGTGCTCCAGCCGCTTGACGAGGACGCCGCGCGCGCCGCGTTGGCCGAGGGGTTCGCAAGCGGACTGACCTCGCTCGCGATCGTGCTGATGCACGGCTATCGCTACACCGCGCATGAGGGGCGACTGGCCGAAATCGCTCGCGCGGTCGGCTTTTCCCATGTTTCGGTCAGCCATCTGGTTACCCCGCTGATCAAACTGATCGGGCGCGGCGAAACGAGCGTGGTCGATGCCTATTTGTCGCCAGTGCTGGATCGCTATGTCAGCCGCGTCGCATCCGCGCTGGGCGATACCGAATTGCTGTTCATGCAATCCAATGGCGGGCTGGCGAGTGCGGGCGCATTTCGCGGGAAAGATGCGATCCTGTCGGGCCCCGCAGGCGGCATCGTCGGCATGGCGGAGACCGCGCGGCTCGCCGGGATCGATCGCGTGATCGGCTTTGACATGGGTGGCACCTCGACCGACGTGTCGCATCATGCAGGCCAGCTTGAACGCACTGGCGAGGCGATTGTCGGCGGCCTGCGCGTCCGCGCGCCGATGTTGCAGATCGAAACGGTCGCGGCAGGTGGTGGGTCGATCTGCCGCTTCGATGGCATGCGGCTGCGCGTCGGGCCGGAATCCGCCGGTGCCGATCCCGGCCCCGCCTGTTATCGGCGCGGCGGACCGTTGACGATTACCGACTGCAATCTGTTTCTGGGCCGCCTGCAACCTGCACATTTTCCGTCACTGTTCGGCCCCGATGGCGATCAGCCAATCGATCTGGAGGTCGTGCGTACGCTGCTGACAACGCTAGCGGAAGAGGTGGGCTCCACCCCCGAAGCCCTCGCCGCCGGGTTCATCGACATCGCCAATGATGCAATGGCGAGCGCGATCCGCACCATCTCGGTCGAGCGCGGGCATGACTTGGCGCGCTATGCCTTGGCGAGTTTCGGTGGCGCTGGCGGGCAGCATGCCTGCGCGATCGCCGATATCCTGGGCATCGACCGGGTGATGATCCACCCGCTCGCTGGCGTGCTCTCCGCTTTCGGCATGGGGATGGCCGCGCACCGCGTGCTCCGCGAGGCGACGATCGCGCTCCCGATCGATCGGGAGGTCGAGGTCGTGGCGGTACTCGACCGGCTGGCTGAAGAGGCAGCAGCGGCGCTGGCCGAGCAGGCGGTGGCGATCGATCGCGTCGAGCGGCGGCTGCGGGTGCGCTATAGTGGCGCGGATTCGTCGCTGACGATCGATGCAGCGCCCTTTGCGGAGTTGAGCCAACGCTTTGCCGACGCCCACGCGACACGGTTCGGCTTTTTCGATCCCGACACGCCGCTGATCATCGAAGCGGGTGAGGCGGAGGCGATCGGTCAATCGAGCGCCGCTGCGGTGCAGTTTGCCGCTGGTCTGGGGGAGCCGGTGGCCGACGCCATCGGCCTGTATATCGACGGGGAGTCGGTCGCCGCCACCCTGTTCAACCGCGCCACCCTGCCCGTCGGTTGGTCGGCGATGGGCCCGATCGTGATCGTCGATCCCTCCGGCACCAGCTTTGTCGCGCCGGGCTGGCGCGCGACGATCGACGGGCAGGCCAATCTAATGCTCGACCGCGTCGTCCGCCGCGAAAATCGGGTGGCGGCGGGGACGCAAGTCGATCCGGTTCGGCTCGAGCTGTTCGCCAATCTGTTCATGAGCATCGCCGAGCAAATGGGCGTGGCGCTTCAGCAGACCGCCTGGTCAGTGAATATCAAGGAACGGCTCGACTTCAGCTGCGCGCTGTTCGATGCCAGCGGCAAGCTGATCGCCAATGCCCCGCATATGCCCGTGCATCTTGGATCGATGGGCAAGAGCATCCGCACGATCATCGCCAATCGCGGCGGGACGATGCGGGCGGGCGATGTCTTTGCGCTCAACGATCCCTATGACGGCGGCACGCATTTGCCCGATGTCACGATCATCATGCCAGTGTTTGTCGAAGCCGACATGCCCGCTTTCTATGTCGCCGCGCGCGGACATCAGGCCGATATTGGCGGGACCACGCCGGGATCGATGCCCGCCGACAGCCGCCGCATCGAAGACGAAGGCGTGCTGATCAGGGATTTCCTGCTGGTCGATGGCGGACGACTTTGCGAAGCGGAACTGCGCGCACTGCTTGGCTCGGGCGATTGGCCGGCGCGCAACATCGATCAGAATGTCGGCGATATTCGGGCGAAGATCGCCGCTTGCGCGCGCGGCGCAGAAGCCCTGCGGGCAACCGTTGCCGAGCACGGTCTGCCCGTCGTCCAAGCTTATATGGACCATGTCCTGGCCAATGCCGAGGAAATGGTGCGACGGCTGCTCGATAGGATCGAGGGCGGCCAGTTCAGCTATGCAATGGACAATGGCGCGGTGATCGCGGTCAGCGTCACGATCGACAAGGCAAGCCGCAGCGCGATCGTTGATTTCACCGGTAGCAGCGCGCAGCGTGACGATAACTTCAACGCACCCGCCGCGATCGCGCGCGCTGCATTGCTCTATGTGGTGCGAGTGATGGTTGATGAGCCGATCCCGCTCAACGATGGCTGCCTAGAACCGTTTGAGATCGTGCTGCCCGAACGCTCTATCCTCAACCCCGCATGGCCCGCCGCTGTTGTCGCGGGCAATGTTGAGACCAGCCAGGTTGTGACCGACGCGCTGTTCGGGGCGTTCGGCGCGATGGCGGCGGCGCAAGGGACGATGAACAACTTCACCTTTGGCGATGCCACGCGACAATATTACGAAACGATCGCCGGGGGATCAGGCGCTGGCCCTGACTTTCCCGGCACGGCAGCGGTGCAGACGCATATGACCAACAGCCGCATCACTGACCCCGAAGTGATCGAACAACGCTTCCCGATCCTGGTCGAACGCTTTGCGATTCGGCAAGGATCGGGCGGGGCTGGCGCGCACCCAGGCGGCGATGGCACGATCCGTCGCCTGCGCTTTCGCGAGCCGATGACCGCTACCATCCTCGCCAATCGCCGCCGCATTGCCCCGTTCGGCCTGGCCGGTGGAGCGAATGGTGCCTGCGGGCGCAGTTCCATCGAACGCGCCGATGGCCAGGTAGAGATTCTCCCCTCGTCGGCACGCGCCGACTTGCTGGCGGGGGACGTTTTCGTCATCGAAACGCCGGGCGGCGGCGGCTATGGCCCAATCGAGACGCGCATCGCCGCGCGATAAGGTCGCAGATTTTGAGTGCCGCCGGTCAGAACGTCAATCAGTCGGCTTGTTTCATAACGCTTAGGCTTTGACACCGGTGTGAGACGGGTAAGCGCCTATCATCATCAGCAGCGCCACAGCCGCTAGAATGGCTTCGCCGATAAAGGGGCCAATGAACAGGTAAAGCAGCACTGCATCCAGGATCACGATTACGGCGCAGCTAAGCAGGATCGATCGAGCGATACGTGGCTCGGCCTTAGTAACCAGGACGCATATAGCGGCGGTCAGAAGCCAATGAAGGCTGGCGAAAAGCCACAGGGGCCGAAGGGAAGCGTCAAAGAAACTTGGTGGGCCCGCGTCAGGTCGAGCAGCGGGTATCTCGAAATAGCCTGTGAAGTGAAACAACGCCGTAATCGTCAACAGCACGGCGCCGATCCTGCCCGCATAAGCCTGCGCGCCTCTCATGATCCAATTTCCCGATGTGTATTGATTGAGAGCATTCTACCGCGGAGCATGAAGATGCCGCCGGCCAAGAGAGCCGCCCAGATCACAATGCCTTCGACGGCGAGAGCCTCATACAGCTTTGCGTTTGCCCATTCGGGCGCAATGTTTTTCTGGGACAACACAAAGGCATAGGCGATGATGTAAAAGGGGATCATTGCGCTCGCGGCCTGTACCAAAGCCAAAGGTCCTCGCAGGTAGCTCCACACTGCCCCCGTCGCGAATAGCGCAGATGTAAGGCCGAAAACCAAGGCGGTCGGCGCCTGGACATCCGCTAAGCGTCCGGCTGCCATGGCAGCCATGAGGGCAAGCGCCACCATCCCCAAGATCGTGGCGAACCGAACCGATTGCACAGCGAAGTTCATGGTCAACGTCCTTTCCTTGATAGCGCCCCAGACGCATCCAGCGGCGAATGACAGGGCGGCATCGCCGCCCTCGATAACGCTCAGTTCAGCTCTCATTGCCGCTGCCCAGGAGGCGCGATCGGCGGGCAGCAGCGCTGCGCACCAGCCGATGAGCGTGAAGGCCAAAGCGCGACGATCTATGGTCATCCCGTCACCCCGACCAGACCAAGGCCGCGCCTATCGGTGCGAACGAGCAGCGCCTGCGCAAAAACGCGCCCTGCCGGGGTGAGCCGGTAGGCATGACGCGGCGCGCGGGCAGGCGGAACGGGTGCGCGCCATTCGGATTCGAGGAGTCCGTCATCCGCCAAGCGCATCAGCAGCGGATAGAGTGTGCCGGATTTAAGCTGCGTCTCTTGAAGCAGATCATAGCCGTGCCGCCAGATGTCTGGTCGCGCCAGCAGGGCTTCGAGGACCAGAAGAGCCTGTCGGGATGAATGAGAGCGACGTGCCATGATCAAACTCTACCTATGTAGATTTTATATGTCAATCGATGAGAGCCATGATTGGATGGGCCCTCAAAGAGTCTAATCGGCCAGTTGTACTATGGCACGCAAAGCGGCGGGATGTGGGTGGGTACCGAGGGTGCAGAAACCGATTTCCCAATGGCCGCTTCCAGGATCGACGAGAATGAACCGCCACAGCCAATCATGAGGTACGTCGCGGTTACAACTTATGCCGCGGCGTTCCTGCGCGTGCGTGCCCTGGCTATTGGCGAGGGCCGCGGCGTCTGAATTGCACCCGGCTGCATCCGACGAATCATTCTGAGCGCATTGATCTAATCGAATTTGGGCGATGGTGCTTTCCGCCCATTTTCCGGACGGTCAGCCCAATCCCCGACTAAGTCATTGAAAAACTGGTGCACCCGGCAGAATTCGAATCTGCGGCCTCTGCCTTCGGAGCCCGAAAAGCTGACTTTCGCCATGGTTTCTTTTTCTACGCTAGAGCGCGATAAGCCACTA
>JAIERC010000412.1 GCA_019747165.1 Sphingomonas sp.
GCTTGCCGTTTACCGCAAACCCAGCATGATTCTCCCCCCCGATCATCCGCCAGTTGCGCGCGCCAGAATTGGCGTGTTGCTGACCAATTTGGGCACGCCCGATGGTCCCGACACCCAGTCGGTCAAACGCTATCTGGCCGAATTTCTGTCAGACAAGCGCGTGGTGGAGATCCCACAATTGCTGTGGCAGCCGATTCTGCGCGGGATCATCCTCAACACCCGCCCGCAGAAATCGGCGGAGGCCTATGCTCAGGTCTGGGGGCCCGATGGCTCGCCGCTCGCCAGCATCACCAAGGCGCAGTCAGCCGCGTTGCAGGGCGCATTCGGGCCGAATGTAACGGTCGATTGGGCAATGCGTTATGGCAGGCCCTCCATCCCTGACCGGCTGCGCGCGATGAAAGAGGCAGGGTGTGAACGCATTTTGCTCGCGCCGCTTTACCCGCAATATTGCGGCGCGACGACCGCGACTGCCAATGATAAGGCGTTCGAAACGCTGGCGGCGATGCGCTGGCAGCCGGCGCTGCGCACCTTGCCGCCTTATTATGACGATCCACTCTATATCGCAGCTTTGCAGCAATCGATCGAAGCCGGGCTCACCAGCCTTGATTTCGAACCCGAGGCGGTGGTGGTGAGCTTTCATGGCATGCCGGTGCGCACGCTGGAGCTTGGCGATCCCTATCACTGCCATTGCCAGAAAACCGCAAGACTGCTCAGCGAGGCGATCAGGCGACCGGTGATCATCACTTTCCAGTCGCGTTTTGGCCGGGCAAAATGGCTTGAACCAGCCACCGACGACACGCTTGAGGCGCTGCCCGGCAGGGGTATCACCAAGATTGCGATCGTCGCTCCGGGTTTTTCGGCTGACTGCCTGGAAACGCTGGAGGAATTGGCGATTCGGGGGCGCGAAAGCTTTGAGGAACATGGCGGCACCCATTTTGCCTATCTGCCCTGTCTGAACGATAGTGCGCACGGGATCGGCATGTTGCGTGCCCTGATCGCGCGTGAACTTGAAGGCTGGCCGGTCTAGCTTTAGAGATAAGACGACAAAAAATCAGGAGAGAGCAATGGCACGCGTCGCGATCGTAACTGGGGGTACCCGTGGTATTGGCGAGGCGATCAGCCTGGCGCTCAAGGATATGGGGATGACGGTCGCCGCCAATTATTGCGGCAATGATGACCGTGCCCGCGAATTCACCGATCGCACCGGCATCGCGGCCTTCAAATGGGACGTGGCCGATTATGACGCGTGTCAGGCCGGAACGGCGGCAGTCGTCGAGGCGCTTGGCCCGGTTGATGTGCTGGTCAACAATGCCGGCATCACGCGAGACGGCACGATCATGAAGCTGACCTACCAAGCCTGGAAAGAGGTGATCGATACCAATTTGGGCGGCTGCTTCAACATGGCCAAAGCGGTGTTTCCGGGCATGCGCGACCGGAAATGGGGTCGGATCGTCAATATCGGATCAATCAACGGCCAGGCCGGCCAATATGGCCAGGTGAATTACGCTGCCGCCAAATCAGGGATTCATGGGTTTACCAAGGCGCTGGCCCAGGAAGGTGCGCGCGCAGGGGTGACCGTCAATGCGATCGCGCCGGGTTATATCGATACCGATATGGTCGCGGCAGTGCCTGCCGATGTGCTGGAAAAGATCGTCGCCAAGATTCCGGTCGGGCGGCTCGGCCAGGCGATGGAAATTGCGCGCGGCGTGGCATTTCTGTGCTCGGACGATGGCGGCTTTGTCACCGGATCGACGCTGTCGATCAACGGCGGGCAGCATATGTACTGACAGGCGCAGGCTCACGCGCTACGGGCCGGTGCGCGTAACGCAACGTCCGGTACGGCCGACGGATCGACCCCGGCTGAACCCGGTCGACGGCGACTTTGTCGCCGTCGCAATGCTTGGCAAAATCCAACCGACAACCCCAAAGCTGCTGTCGGGAAGGTCGGGCTGAGCCCGCCTGTCGTCTTAGAGGGTGATGACTTTGGATTGGACCAACCCTAACCTCGTTCGCCCTGAGCGAAGTCGAAGGGTATGCGGATCGCTTGGGCTTCGACTTCGCTCAGGGCGAACGAGTATGAGGTTGAAGCGACCGAACGTCATCACGCTCTAGTCGGGGTAATGGGTGCCGCCAGACGACGCGACCATTGCCACGTCTTCATTCCAACACAAAGGGCCGGCCCCTTGCGGGAACCGGCCCTCGCCCTCGATACACTACGCGAGAGAAGCGAAATTAGCGGTAGTTGCGGCAGCCATTGCGTCCGTCGCGTTCGATCGCCCGGCCAGCAAGCGCGCCGCCGATGCCGCCGATCAAGGTGCCCGCCGTGCGATCGCCACGACCGGCGATCGAATTGCCGAGCAGCCCACCGGCAATTGCGCCAAGCAGCGCGCCGCCGGTCCCGTCATTGCAGCGCCGATCGTCACGATAATCGCGGCGATACTGGCGGTCGTCATATCTGGCGTCATATCTCGCGTCATAGCGGGCATCATAGCCTTGATTGTACCGGCCATCGTAGTAACGCCCGTCATTGTAGCGCCCGTCATTGTAGCGCCCGTCATTGTAGCGCCCGTCATTGTAGCGATTGTCATACTGCCCGCCGCGATATTGATCCTGGGCATAGCCACCACGATAGACTTGGGCCGATGCTGTGGTGATCGGCAAAACGGCGCTGGCGCTGATGGCGAGAGCGACGGTAGCGAGCGATAATTTCTTCAACATGATCATTCTCCTCATCGGGCGCGCCGCGAGGCGAGCAGTTCTGGTCCGATAAGGCGGTTATGGGACCAGCCGGTTGAGCCGTCCCTGAATGCATCTGTTATCGCCCGTTCAGGGACGGATAGGCCTTACGCTATTGAGTGACTGGGCTAAGAGCAGCTTTATGCTGCCGCGCCGCGCCCCGCTTTTCTGGTCAATTGTGCTGCTGTGGCTGAGCGTGCCAAGCTGGTCGACAGTGGCAAGACTGCCGTTGCTTGGCGCCCGGCCCGACTTCAGCGCCACGCCGGTGCGCCTCTATCCCGCAGCACCCGCCAATGCACGACTGGGCGACTTGGTGTTTGATCGCGGCTATCGCCTGACCAGTCCTGACCCGAGTTTCGGCGGGTTCTCGTCATTGATCGTTATGGGGGATCGTTTTTTGTTGCTCAGTGATGGCGGCAATATCGTGCGCTTCCGACTCGATTCGAACGGCCAACTGCATGATCGCCGCTTTGCTGAACTGCCCGACGGGCCAGGCACGGGTTGGGAAAAGAGCGACCGTGACAGCGAATCAATGACGCGCGATCCGGTGAGCGGAACGATCTGGGTTGGCTTTGAAAATGCCAATGCGATCTGGGCGTACCGCCCGGGTTTGCGCAAGGCGCTGCGCCACGCGGCCCCAAAGGTGATGCAGGATTGGCCGACAAATGGTGGCCCTGAAGCCATGGTTCGGCTCCACGACGGCAGTTTTCTGGTGCTGAGCGAAACTGGGCATTGGGCGAACAAAGACTCTGCGGCGATTGATCGCGCGGCGATTCGTTTTACCGGCGATCCCACCCGCAATCGCCGCCAGGGATTTCGCTTCAGCTATCGGCCGCCGGCTGGTTTCAATCCCACAGATATGGCTGAGCTGCCCGATGGGCGGCTGCTGGTGCTCAATCGTCGCTTTGGCTTGCCCAGTGGTTTCACGGCGATGCTGACGATTGTCGATCCAGGCGCGATTGCGCCCGGCAAGACGGTGCAGGGCAGGGTGATCGCGCAATTCGCGACGCCCGTTCTCAGCGATAATTATGAAGGGATTGCCGTGGTGCGCGAAGCCGATGGCGGAATCGGAATATGGATCGTCTCGGACGACAATCAGTCACGCTTGCAGCAAAGCCTGTTGCTGCATTTTCGGCTTGATTTAGCGCGGGTTGGCGCACGCAACCGCGCGCGCCAATCGCGGTGATCAGGCGGCTGCCGTTGTCGGGGCCAGCTTTTTCTTGATATCGCGCTTCAGGCGACGTGCCTTGAGCGACAGCTGGTCATCGGCGGTCTTCACCAGCCAATTGTCCAACCCGCCGACATGTTCGACCGAGCGCAGACCGTTCGCAAATACGCGACATTGCTTGAATTCCTGAATTCTGGTTGCCCGGAAAGAGGGCGCGGATAGCCAGTTCGGGCGGTGCAGTCAACCGATTCACGCTTTGGCATGAAACTAACTGCGCGTTGGCGGCGTTATTATGCAAATGGTTCGATACCCCAAAGGAGACCCAAATCATGCGCGCGATTTTGATTCTTGTCGGGCTTGCTGCCCTTGCCGTGGTTGGCGCCTGGTCGCTTGGCTTCATCAACATCGACCAAAACAAGGTTGCTCAAGCGCCGCAGCTGAAGCTTGAAGGCGGCCAAGCCCCTGAATTCACCGTCAATATGGCCAAGATTGAAATCGGCACGGAGAATAAGACGATTGAGGTCCCCACCGTTGGCACCACGAAAAAGACCATTGCCGTGCCAACCATGTCGGTGGAAAAGCCCGCCAATGGCCAGGATGCCGAGTAATCAGGACTGGCCCGGCTGGCTGGCGCTGCTCCCAGCCAACCCCCGGTCTAGCCAATCCGGGCATGATCGGCGCATAAGCACTCATGTTTCCGCTGCCAGAAGCGATGCGGGCCGCCTTGGCGGCGGCGCGTGCAGCCGCCTTGGCGGGTGAGGTGCCGGTCGGCGCGGTGATCGTCCAGGACGGGCAGATCATCGCCACCGCTGCCAATGCGCCGCGCGCGCGGCATGATCCCACCGCCCATGCCGAGATATTGGCGATTCGCGCGGCGGCGACCCTGCTTGGCCGCGATCGGCTTGATGGCTGCGATTTATGGGTGACGCTGGAGCCCTGTGCGATGTGCGCCGGCGCGATCAGCCATGCGCGGATCGACCGGCTCTATTATGCGGCGGATGATGCCAAGGGCGGCGCGATCGCGCACGGCCCGCGCTTCTTTACCCAGCCGACCTGCCACCACCGGCCAGAAGTCTATGCGGGCATCGGCGAGGGCGAGGCGGCAGCGCTGCTCAAGGACTTTTTTGCAGCACGGCGCTGAGCGCTTTTGATCTTAATTGATGCGGCATGTTGTTAAGCGCGCCGATTCGCTGCAAAGGGCGTGACAGCGCCATGGCTCCGCTTCCCCCCTTTCCCTGGATAGACGTCGCAATCATTGCGGCCCTGGTCATCATCAACGGCGTCTTTGCGATGT
>JAIERC010000510.1 GCA_019747165.1 Sphingomonas sp.
GCGGATTTTTCAGGAGCGTGCGCGCAATCGCCACGCGCTGCTTCTCGCCGCCCGACAATTTCAGGCCGCGCTCACCGACTCGCGCCTGATAATGGCCCGGCTGGCGCGCGATGAACTCAGCGATCTGTGCGCCGCGCGCGGCGTCCTCAATCTCGGCCTGGCTCGCGCCGGCGCGGCCATAGCCGATATTATAGCCGATCGTATCGTTGAACAGCACGGTATCCTGCGGGACAATGCCGATCGCGGCACGCAACGACGTTTGCGTGACCTGCGCGATATCCTGCCCGTCGATCGTGATCCGTCCGCCGGTCAAATCATAGAATCGGTACATCAGCCGGGCGAGCGTCGATTTTCCCGCCCCCGACGGCCCGACTACGGCGAGCGTGTGCCCAGCCGGAATGTCGAGATCAATACCCTTCAAAATCCGCCGCGCGGGATCATAATCGAACACGACATTTTCGAAGCGGACTTGGCCTGCGCCCACCACCAGATCAGGCGCGTTGGGCGCGTCGGTCACCTCGGCGGGGGCATCGATCAGGTCGAACATCGCCGCCATGTCGATCACGCCCTGGCGGATTGTGCGGTACACCATGCCGAGCAGATCAAGCGGGCGGAAGAGTTGCGCCAGCAAGGTTGAGACGAGCACGACATTGCCCGCATTAAACTGCCCCTGCGACCAGCCCCACACGACCAGCCCCATGCCGCCCGCCATCATCAAATTGGTGATCAGCGACTGGCCGATATTGAGCCAGGCGAGCGAATTCTGGTTGCGCACCGCCGCCGTCGCATAGGCCGCCATCGCGCTGTCATATCGGGTCGCTTCGCGCTCCTCGGCGCCGAAATATTTGACCGTTTCGAAATTGAGCAGCGAATCGACGGCATGCGCCACCGCACCCGTATCCAGATCGTTCATCTGCGCGCGAAGCGCGTTGCGCCAATCGGTGACAATGCGCGTGAAGGTGATGTACACCGCCACCATCGCGACGGTGCCCAGCACCAGCCATAACCCGAACTTCGAATAGAAAATCTGCAGCACCAGCCCCAGCTCAAGCACCGTCGGCGCGATGTTGAACAGCAGGAAATAGAGCATCGTGTCGATGCTCTTGGTACCACGCTCGACCACCTTGGTGACGGCCCCGGTCCGGCGCTCAAGGTGAAAACGCAGCGACAATTGGTGGAGGTGCCGGAAAACGGTCGCCGCCAGCCGCCGGGTGGCGTCCTGTCCGACTCGTTCGAATACCGCATTGCGCAAATTGTCGAACAACACTGAACCAAAGCGCGCGGCGGCATAGCCGACCACCAGCGCCAGGATCAGCGTCGTCGCGCTGCGGTCCCCCGCTGCCATGTCGTTGACGACGCCCTGCAGCGCGAAGGGCGCACCGTAAACCTGCACGATCTTCGATGCGACCACCAGCAGCAGCGCGATGACGATCCGCAGCCGCAGCGCAGGCTGATCCTTTGGCCATAAATAAGGCAGGAACCGGCGCAGCATCGGCCACAAGGGCGGCTCGGGACGGTCAGTGGCGGAGGACAGATCGGGGGGCATTGAGGCTGCATGTAGGGTGCCCGCACGCAGAACGAAAGCGTCACGGCAGGCAAAGGGGCCGCCCCCAGCGGGTTTCTTTCCCGAACGGAGACGATCAGGCGCTGATCACGCCTGGCGCGGGCGCACCCACAACGCCGGGTCGCGCGAGGTTGGCGGATATAGGCGAACGCGGGAAGCGGCTTCGCCGCGGGCGCGCCAGATCCAACCCATTTTTTCCCCAGTCGATGTCGTCACCCGTCGGTCCCAGGCCTGGCCACCGCGCCGCGCCACTTCACGGCCAATGCCGCCATAAATGCCGGCGGCAGCAAGCACTGCCCAGGCCGATCGGAAGTCCAGCGCGGGCGTGCCGTAGCGCGCGCTGGCTTCATAGGCAGTGGCGCGATCAGCGAGTCTTTGGCCAAGCAGCGCCAGGGCTGGCCGGTGCTCAGCCGCCATCAGCGCGCCTGCCGGAACCTGCAGCTCGTGCAGCCAATCGACGGGCAAATAACAGCGCCCGACGCTGGCATCTTCGCCGACATCGCGCGCAATATTGGCGAGTTGAAAGGCGATGCCAAGGTCGCAGGCGCGGTCCAACGTCGCCTCGTCACCCGGATCGACCCCCATCACCACCGCCATCATGCAGCCGACCACCCCTGCGACATGATAGCAATAACGCAGCAGATCATCCTCGGTCTGTGGTCGCCAATCGGCGGCGTCGAGCGCGAAGCCGGCAATATGATCACGGGCAAAGCCATGCGGCAGCCTGGTTTCGGCAGCAACGATGCGCAGCGCGTCAAAGGCAGGATCGCCGACCCATTGCCCGGCAAGTGCCGTTTCGGTTTGCAAGGTGAGCAGCGTGAGCCGGGCCTGTGGATCGTCCACCACCGTCATGCCATGGCCATGGTCCTGCCCATCGGCGAGATCGTCGCACGCTCGGCACCAGGCATAAAGCAGCCAGGCGCGTTCGCGAGTCGATCGGGCAAACAGGCGGCTGGCGGCAGCAAAGCTTTTCGACCCCCGGGCGATCGATTCGTGCGCGGAGGCAACAGTGGCGTCGCGGCCCGGCAGCGCGGGCGCTGGGCTCACAAGTCTTTGCTGCCAATCTGGGCAATGGTCGTGGCAGGCACATGCGCGGCCATCTTGGCGAGCAGCCCGTCCAGCGTGGCGTCGACAATCATCAACCCTTGATGCTGGGGGCGGATAAAGCCGACCTCGCCCATCTTAGTAGCAAAGGTGATCAGCCCGTCATAAAAGCCGGCAATGTTGAGGACGCCGACCGGTTTGGTGTGATAGCCAAGCTGCGCCCAGCTTAGCGCTTCCCACAGCTCATCCATCGTGCCGGTCCCGCCGGGCAGCGTGACAAAGCCGTCTGACAGATCCGTAAAAGCCTGTTTGCGTTCGTGCATCGTCCGACACACATGGAGTTCAGTCAGCCCCCGATGCGCGACCTCGGCATCGACCAGAGCCTGGGGGATAATGCCAATTACTTCCCCACCGGCGGCAAGCGCCGAATCGGCAATCGCCCCCATCAGCCCAAGTCGGCCGCCGCCATAGACGACGCCGATTCCTTGCGCTGCCAACCCGCGCCCAACGGCACGGGCGGCTTCGATGTAGACGGGATCAGTTGGTGTCGCAGAGCCGCAATAAACGGCAAGTCGCTTCATTTGGGCTGAGTCGTGCAAGCTTTGGCCATGGCACCTGCCAACACGGTTCCGGGAATGACGGCGTCATAGGCAGGCATGGGATAGGCATAGCTGCGCGTTTCCTCCCCAAGCGGATTATATTCGGTATAGGAGAGGGTCTTGGACAGTTCTTCACTGCACTTGAACAACACCACTCGCTTGATTTCCTTGGCCGGGCCCGTCTTGACGGCGGCATATTGGGTCTTGATCAGCACCTGGCGAACCGGCTGCCCGTCATCATCGGGCGTATCGCGAAGGCTGCCCGTATCGACATACCACAATGATCCTTGATTACCTTCCGAGACATAGGCCCAGTTCGTGCCCTCGCTCGTCATCATCAACGCCGCGCTCAGCCACAAGGCGCTGCTCGCCACCAGTGAAATCATTGCCGATCCTCCTCCAACATCAGACCTGCGGTGGCCTTGGCGCTGCCTACAACGCCTGGGATCCCCGCACCGGGATGTGTACCTGCACCAACAAAGTAAAGATTCGGAATATTATCGTCGCGATTGTGGACCCTGAAGAAAGCGCTTTGCAAGAGAATTGGTTCCAGGCTGAACGCGCTGCCCAGATGGGCATTGAGATCGGCGCTGAAATCGCTTGGCGCATAATGGAATTTGGTAACGATCCGGTCGTGGATGTCGGGGATCAGCCGCTTGCCGATCTCATCAAGGATGCGCTTTTCGAGGATCGGGCCGACCTCTTTCCAGTCGACCGGGAACTTGCCCTGATGCGGTACCGGGGCGAGTGCATAGAAGGTGGCATGGCCTTCGGGTGCCATGCTCGGATCGGTGACGGTAGGGTGGTGGAGATAGAGCGAGAAATCCTCAGCCAGCACGCCGTGATCGTAAATGTCGGACAGCAGTCCCTTATAGCGCGGGCCAAACAGGATCATATGGTGCGGAATTTCGGGAAAATTGCCCTTTAGCCCGAAATGGACAACGAATAGCGACGGCGAATAACGCTTGCGCTCTAGCCGCTTCTTGGTCCGCTGTGCACTGCGTGAGGATTTGAGCAGGTCACGATAGCTGTGCATCACATCGGCATTGCTGGCCACCGCGTCGGCATCGCCGTGCCAGCCGCTTTCGGTGGTGACGCCAGTCGCGCGATCCCCGAGCGTATCGATGCTGGCGACCGGATCGTTCAACCGCAGCACGCCGCCGATACGTTCGAACTGGGTGACCATGCCGGCGATCAGCTTGTTGGTGCCGCCCATCGCGAACCAGACGCCGCCGTCCTTTTCCAGCTTATGGATCAGCGCATAGATCGAACTGGTCGTCATTGGATTGCCGCCAACCAGCAGCGTGTGGAACGACAGTGCCTCGCGCAACTTGGGGCTATTCACGAAGCTGGAGACGACCGAATAGACACTGCGCCACGCCTGATACTTCATCAGGCTGGGTGCTGCCTTGATCATCGAGGCGAAATCGAGAAACGCGACATGGCCGAGCTTCAGATAGCCCTCTTTGTAGACCCCCGCTGAATAGTCCAGGAAGCGGCGATAGCCATCGACATCTTCGGGGTCGAGCTTGGCGATTTCGGCCGTCAGTTGCGCATCGTCGTTTGAATAATCAAAATTAGTGCCATCGGGCCAGTTGAGCCGATAAAAGGGCATCACCGGCGCAAGGGTGACGTCCTCGTCCATATTATGGCCCGACAGCGCCCAGAGTTCGCGCAGGCAATCCGGATCGGTGATTACGGTAGGCCCTGCATCAAAGACAAAGCCTTCTTTTTCCCAGCAATAAGCGCGGCCACCGGGCTTGTCGCGGGCTTCGACGATGGTCGTCTGCACCCCGGCGGACTGCAGGCGGATGGCAAGTGCCAGGCCGCCAAAGCCGGCGCCAATGACAATAGCGGTTTTCATGCGGGCTTGCTCCTGAGCGCCTTGATGGCATTGGCGATGGTCACCGGGGGTTTCCCGGTGAGGATGCGCGCTTGATCGAACATCGTGGTCTGTCCCGCATAGAAGCGCCCGATCAGCGCAGGGTTGAGGCGGTAAAAGCGCT
>JAIERC010000353.1 GCA_019747165.1 Sphingomonas sp.
TTCCATTCTCCGCCATCGTCGGCCAAGACGAAATGAAACTTGCCCTGCTGATCGCCGCGATCGATGCGCGGATCGGGGGGGTGATGGTGTTTGGTGATCGCGGCACTGGCAAGTCGACGGCGGTGCGTGCGCTCGCCGCGCTGCTGCCGCCAATGCCCGTAGTGGCGGGGTGCCGCTACAACTGCGCGCCGGGCCAGTCGGTCTGCCCGACGCCCGAGACGCACCTGCCGGGCAGGGCGACCGCGCCAGTGCCCTTTGTCGATCTGCCACTCGGCGCGACGGAGGACCGGGTGGTCGGCGCGCTCGACCTGGAAAAGGCGCTGGCGCACGGCGAAAAGGCGTTCGAGCCGGGGCTGCTCGCGCGCGCGCATCGCGGGTTCCTGTATATCGACGAGATCAACCTGCTTGAGGACCATATCGTCGATCTGCTGCTCGACGTGGCGGCATCGGGAGAGAATGTCGTCGAGCGTGAGGGGTTGAGCGTGCGGCATGCGGCGCGCTTCGTGCTGGTCGGCAGCGGCAACCCCGAAGAGGGTGAGCTTCGCCCGCAGTTGCTCGACCGGTTCGGGCTGTCGGTCGAGGTCCGAACCCCGCAGGATTTGAAGCAGCGCGTCGAGATTCTGAAACGCTGCGATGCGTTTGAACGGACGCCCGATGAATTTGCTGAGCAATGGTCGAAAGCCGAGCGCAAAACGCTGAAGCGGATCGCCAAGGGCAAGGAATTGCTCGCGCGCGTGACTGTGCCCGATGCGGTGCTGACGCGCGCGTCCGAGCTGTGCATGGTGGTGGGTGCGGATGGCTTGCGTGGCGAACTCACGCTGATGCGGTCCGCCCGCGCGCTGGCGGCGCTTGAGGGCGACGAGATCGTCACCGAAGCGCATCTGAAGCGGGTCGCCCCGCTCGCATTGCGGCACCGGTTGCGGCGCAATGTGCTCGACGAGACGGGCTCAACCGCGCGGATCGAGCGCGCGATGGACACGATGTTCGCGGTATGACCGATACGGGCGAGATGTCGTCCGCGGTCTTGGCGCCCGATATCTGGTCGGATGCAGTGCTGGCGGCGCGGCTTTGCGCGATCGATCCCGGGCTTGGCGGGCTGGTCCTGCGTGGCGGCGGCGAGGCGCGCGATGCGGTGGTTGCGGCCCTTACGGCCGGGCTGGGCGCGGGCGCGCCTGTCAAACGCCTCCCCGCGCATATCGATGACGAACGGCTGCTCGGCGGGCTCGATCTGGGCGCGACGCTATCGACCGGGCGGGCGGTGTCGCGAACCGGCGTGCTGGCCGAGGCCGATGGCGGCTTGCTAATCGTCCCGATGGCTGAGCGGCTGGCGGATACGGTCGCAGCACCGATCGCGGCGGCGCTCGATACCGGTGAAGTGATTGCCGAGCGCGAAGGGATGACGCTCCGCTCCCCGGCACGCTTTGCGGTGGTTGCGCTGGATGATGGCGTGGAGTCGGACGAGCGGCCGCCGGTGGCGCTGGCGGAACGGCTGGCGTTCTGGATTGATTTGGGGGAGGTGCGCCCGCCCAAGGCGTTTCCCGCCACTGGCGATGATTTGAAGGCACCTGGCGCAGTGGCGCCGCCCGCGACCGATGTGCTGGAGGCAATTTCTGTTACCACGCTGGCTTTGGGGATCGATTCCGGACGCGCACCGATCTTTGCGTTGCGGGCTGCGCGCGCATCGGCGGTGCTGCACGGGCGGGCGGTGATTGGTGAAGAGGATGTGATGATCGCGGCGCGGCTGGTGCTCGGCCCGCGCGCAACCCGAATGCCGCCGCCGCCCGAGGTGGAACAAGCGCCCGAAGCGGAGGCACCGCCGCCGCCGTCCTCCGATAGCGACACCAGCGAGCAGGAGAGCGGTGAGCCGCAGCCCTTGGAGGATGTCGTGCTTGAGGCAGCGCTAGCCTCGTTGCCCAAGGATGTGCTCGCGCAGATTGCGGCGGGCGGTGGCAGGCGCTCGCCGCAGGGGCGCGGGCAGGGCAAGGGAGCGAAGCAACGCTCCCCCACGCGCGGCCGACCGGTGGGCGTGCGGGCGGGCATCCCGCGCGGCGGGCTGCGGCTGAGCCTGATCGATACTTTGCGCGCGGCGGCCCCTTGGCAGCGGGTGCGGGGCGCTGATGCAGCCACGGGTATTGGGCGGGTGCAGGTGCGGCTCGATGACCTGCGTATCCGCCGGTTCGAAAAGAAGATGGAGGCGACGACGATCTTTGCAGTCGATGCATCCGGCTCTTCGGCGATGGCGCGGCTGGCCGAGGCCAAGGGCGCTGTCGAACTGCTGCTGGCCGAGGCTTATGTGAAGCGCGCGCAGGTGGCGCTGGTGGCGTTTCGCGGGACCGAGGCCGAACTGATCCTGCCGCCGACCCGTTCGCTGGCACGCGCGCGCAAGTCGCTGGGGGCATTGCCGGGCGGGGGCGGGACGCCGCTTGCCGCCGGGCTCAACGCCGCGCGCGAACTGGGCGAGGCAGCGCGTAAGCGGGGGCGGACACCGTTTCTGGTGATCCTCACCGATGGCCGCGCCAATATCGCCGCCGATGGATCGATGGTGCGGCAAGCGGCGGAGGATGATGCCGAGGCGGCAGCGCGCGCGATTGGCCTGTCGGGGATTGCCTCCGCCTTTGTCGATATTTCAGCGCGGCCAAGGCCAGAGGGCGCGAAGATCGCCGCGGCCATGCGCGCGCGCTATCTGCCGCTACCGCGCGCCGATGCGCGGACGATGCATGCGGCGGTGAAGGGGGTTCAGGATGCTGAGCGATAAGCCGCGCTGGGAAGCGGAAGGGCGTGACTGGCCCAACCGGGACGCGAGCCGCTTTGTCGATGTCGGGCGGTTGCGCTGGCATGTGCAGGTTGCGGGTAGCGGCCCGGTGCTGCTGCTGATTCACGGCACCGGCGCGGCAACGCATAGCTGGCGGACCATGCTGCCGCTGCTGGCCGAGCATTTCACGGTGGTTGCGCCCGATCTGCCGGGGCATGGCTTTACGACTGGGCGGCCAATGGGTGGGCTGGCGATGCCCTCGATGGCGAAAGCAGTGGGCGAGTTGATGACGGCGCTGGAGATGCCACCCGCGCTGATTGTCGGCCATTCGGCGGGGGCAGCGATTGCGATCCGGATGGTGCTGGACGGGTTGGCTGCGCCCAAGGGCGTGATTGGGCTTAATTCGGCGCTGCTGCCCTTTCCGGGGCTGGCGGCCAAGCTGTTCCCGACGCTCGCGCGGATGCTGTTCGTCAACCCGTTTGCGCCGCATATCTTTGCCGGGATCGCCCGGCAGCGTGGCGAAGCGGGGCGGTTCCTGGCGAAATCGACGGGCTCAAAGATCGATGCGGCAGGGGCGGATTTTTACGGCCGGCTGTTCGCAACGCCGGGGCATTGCGCGGGCGCGATTACGATGATGGCCGATTGGGACCTGGAAACGCTGGCGCGCGATTTGCCCAAGCTGGCAGTGCCGCTGCTGCTGATCCACGGCGCGGGCGATTCGGCCATCCCGGCGGCGACTGCTGAGGGCGCGGCGGCGCTGGTGCCTGGCGCGACGCTCAAGACGCTGGCGGGGCTGGGGCACCTAGCGCATGAAGAGGCACCGGAGACGGTGGCTGGGATGATCGAGGCATTTGCTGGTGGGGTTGGGGTCGGTGATTCGGTGCCAGAACATCGCGCCGAAGAAGAAAAGCGGGACCCCGGATCAAGTCCGGGGTGACGTGACATAGGAGAAGGGGAGCGGGCGGTGATTCACTGGCCTTCACACACCGCCTGCCCCACCGTCACCCCGGGCTTGCCCCGGGGTCTCGTTTCTTCTTCTCCCTGAAACAAGCGTATCGAAAAGATCCAGCCAGTCAGGATTGCCACCCTCGATCAGCGCAAATTTCCATTCGCGTCGTCAGCGTTTGGCGCGCCTTTCCTGCTCGATGCAGCCGACAATTTCGTCGCCGCGCTCGGCCCAGACGAGCCGGGTCAGCCCGGGGTGACAGTTAGGGGGTGGCGGGTTTCGCCCACACTGCGCCATTCAAGTGATCCGACGACTGGTCTGGTAGCGGACGTGTGTTGAGGTTGGGGTTCAGGCTGGACCCGGATGCGAATGGTCACGAATGTTCGCACTGATGCGATGGTTTCGCCAGATGGTCGTCAGGGGGCAACCCTTTGGCGCGGCAGCCAGTGCTTCCCAATGGCGAAGATAAGACGATCGACGGTATGAAAGAGCGAGGGACGTGTAGCACGACTCGTTTTTGTAGGACAGGATTGGTTAGTTTCGCCCCACTATCAGCCGTTCGACGCCCTCATCCAACTTAGAAGTTGGACATTCACTCATCATGCTGGCGCAAATGTGCCGTTAGTTAGCTGTCTTCAATATCAAGCGCTTGAGAACTGGCTGCTCAGCGGCGTTCGGACCTATAAATTGGGCATAGTCGACCGAAACGGCGGGTAACGACAATGCGTCGTGATCATCGAAGGTCGATAAATGATATCGTTTATCAATAAAAGCCTTGACGAACGGTCAGACATCGCGCATTGATAATCGATAAACATATGTCAGGCTTTCGATATGCCTTAACCGCTCATTGCACGTGTTACCGCTCTGGCCTCAATCATCATTGCTGCCGCGCCCGCCACAACGATCCTCGGTTGCTGGATGGCGCCAACGCAGGGGCCCTCCTCGGTCATCCCCATCGCGGAGATCGGATAGCTTGAATGCCTTCGACGCCCCATTGCCGTTCGCCAAGACTGGAGACTTTCTTATGACCGAGAGTTCAAATGACGCCCTACTCCTTTCCGGAAAATTGCTGGCCAAGCTCCTTCAAGGGGCAAGCGCGCTGGCAGGAGGCATTGTTTTTATCCTCATTCCTGTTGTCGTGCTCGTCAGCAACGACATGCTGCCTGGGCTCAGCGGTGCGAATAAAGGTGGTGTGCTAGAGGCATCCCCCGTTTCGGCTGTAGCTATATTGACCCTTTTTTCACTGATCCTTGCGGCGCTGTTTCAGTTCTTTGGCAAGCTGCGCGCCATTATCGTGAGCGCCGGCGAAGGTGACCCGTTCACGCCCGAAAATGCGAAGCGCCTGAACGTGATGGCGTGGCTATTTCTCAGTGTGAAGATTCTCTTCGTGATTGTCGGAGGGCTGCGCTTTTACCTCGCCAACCTTTTGGACAAGGGAGCGGACAACGGAAATTGGCCCGATTTCAGCATTTACGATCTCGAAGCAGTCTTGATTGTCATCGTCCTCTTCATTCTCGCCCGCATTTTTCGTCACGGGGCCGCGATGCGCGCGGATCTGAAAGGGA
>JAIERC010000187.1 GCA_019747165.1 Sphingomonas sp.
ATTGGCAAACCCCGCCGGGGTCGCTACCCCATGGTCCGATGAGAAAAACAGCCCTGCTCGCCGCGCTCGCCGCCACTGCTCTCCCGTTTTCCGCCTTCGCGCAGGGTCGCCCTGCCCCGGCCCCGACCCCTGCGATCTCCGCAGAGGTCGCCGCACTCCGCGATGCAGCGCTGAAAGATGATATCGCTTTTGATATTGTCGAAGGGCTGACGACTGAAGTCGGCCCCCGGCTGGCAGGCACCGAAGCGGAGGCGCGGGCGCGCAACTGGGCGGTGAAAAAGCTCACCGCGCTGGGCTTCAAAAACGTCCGGATCGAAACGACACCCATGTCGGTTTGGGTGCGCGGTGTTGAAACTGGCGAGGTTGTCGCCCCCTTTCCGCAAAAATTGCATCTGACGGCGCTTGGCGGGTCCGGCGCGACACCGCCTGAAGGGATCACCGCCGAAATCGTCTATTTCCCCAGCTTTGCCGATCTGCAGCGCGCGCCTGACGGCAGCCTGAAGGGCAAGATCGCCTTCGTCTCGAACGCCATGGTCTCAACCCAGGATGGGTCCAGCTATGGCCAGTTCGGCGCGGCGCGCTTTGTTGGCCCCGGCATTGCCGCGCAAAAGGGCGCGATGGCGATGGTGATCCGATCGATTGGCAGCGATCATGGTCGTGGCCCGCATACCGGCCAGACCAATTTCCCCAAGGGCGTCGCCCCGATTCCCGCCGCCGCCCTGTCGACATCGGATGCCGATAATCTCTCCCGAATGGTGGCGCGGGGCAAGCCGATCACCCTCCATCTGGTGCTCACGCCGCGTGAAACCGGCGAGCATGACACCGGCAACGTCATCGCCGAAGTGCCCGGCACCGATCCCAGCGCAGGTCTGATCGTGGTCGGTGGCCATCTTGATAGCTGGGATCTCGGCACGGGCGCGATTGACGATGCATCCGGCGTGGCGATTACTGCGGCGGCGGCGAAGCGGCTGCTCGATGGCCCTGCCCCACGCCGCACGATTCGCGTCGTCTGGTTCGGCGATGAGGAAACCGGCGGTGCCGGGGCAGCGGCCTATTTCGCAGCGCATAAGACCGAACGCCATGATCTGGTGGCGGAATCCGATTTCGGTGCCGATCGTGTCTGGCGGGTGGAGTTCAACCTGCCCGACAGCGCCATGCCTGCCGGCGACCGAGTCGCCGCCGCGCTCGCGCCGCTTGGGATTGTGCGCGGCACGGCATTGGGCGGCGATGGTGCCGATATCGCGCTGCTGGTAAAGTCCGGCGTGGCGGCGATCGATCTCAACCAGGCCGGCACTCGCTATTTCGATTATCACCATACGCCGGAAGACACGCTGGAGCGGATCGATCTCGATCAACTGCGGCAGAATGTCGCGGCATGGACGGCGATGCTGGCGGTCATGGCCAATGCGCCCGAAGAAATCGGCACCACCAAAGCCAAGCCCTGATCTTCAGCGCAGCAAGCCAACGTCAACATGGTCGTTAGTTAAAGGGAGATCGGCTTGATTGTGGCGGGGCCAAGCACTCCGCCAGGCGACGATATAGCCAGATCAACGCCAATTTCTGTGGGAGCAGATCGATGAAAAGCGCCATCACCGCCGCCGTCCTTGCTGTCGGACTCATCACCCTTGCCGCTTGTGCGCGCTCCCCGAAAGGCGCCACCGTCGAAAATGGCAGCGAAAACATCACCCCCAATATGGCGATGATGGCCGATAATATGGAGGAGCGGGCGGAGAGCATGTCCGATGCGATGGCCGCGAACATGATGGCCAGCGACGAAAACGCGATGGAAATGGGCGCGGGTGACACCACCAGCGCGGCGAATAGCGCAGAGCCAGCGAATTCCACCCGGAAACGCTAATCACCCCGACCGGCAAAACTCAAAGACAATCAGTCGACCGATTTGCGCAGAAAGCGGTCAATGATGTTGGCGGTCAGCCGCGCCGGTCGGTGGGTATCGGCATCGATGCAGCACCAGCTCGATTGCACTTCGGCGAGCACTTCCTCGCCGCGCCGAATGATCGTCTGATAAAAGGCGCGTGCGCCGTGAACCTTCTCCAGCAGCACTGTCGCGACCAGATCGTCCGCCAGAAAGGCGGGCTTGCGATAGGTGATTTCGTGCTTCAGCGCGACCCACAAATGGGCGGCAATCGCGTCAGCCGGTGCCAGCCTTTCCCAATGGCTGATTACTGCCGCCTGTACCCATTTGAGATAGCTGGCATTATTGACGTGCCCCATGAAATCGATGTCGGCGGGATCAATGGCAACGCTGTAACTGTGCGGGATGGACTGTAGCATCATATGCCATCATAGCACGCCCACCGCGCCCTGACGAAAGAATCTCAGGGCAAATGCAAAATTTCCGGAGCAGCTTACCCCATGTCTTATAAGGATCCCGGCTTTAACGATCGCATCGCCAGCGCCGCCAAGGCCAAGCAGGCCGCGCTCGACAAGCTGAAGGCGCGTCCGCCGATCGATGAAGCAGCTGTCGCTGCCAAGCTCGCGGCGCGTGCCGCCAAGGAAGCAGCCGATGCCGAAAAGCGCGCCGCCAAACAGGCCCAGCGCGAACAGGAAGCCGCCGAAAAGGCTGAACGCAAGCGATTGGAAGCCGAAGCCGAAGCCGCCAAGGTCAAGCCCGAACTGACCGAGGCAGAGAAAAAGGCTATTCGCGACGCCAAATACGCCGCCCGCAAGCAGCGCAAGCGCTAAGCCGCATCGGCTGAGTTGACGCTCAGCCGATCGCCCTTGCGCTAAAAATAGGCGATCAGGCTGACCGCTGCGAACCTGGTGTCGCCGTTGCGCTGGGCATTGGGCGCTTGCTGCAGAAACGGCCCTTTACGCAGATACGTGAAGTCCACCTCGCCCCGTAGGACTTTGGGGATCACCCAATACCGCGCCCGAAGGTCATATTGCTCGCCAGCGTAATTGCCCGAACGGCCAAGCGGATCGCGCACACCGGTCGTGGCAAAGGCATCGGTAATTTCGGGCACGAACAGCGCACGCGCGTCGAACATCCCATCCCAGCGCTTGGTCGGCGTTACTTCAAGGCGGATACCCGGTGAAGAGATGTTGGCGCGGTTGATTTCATTGAAAATGCCGCTGGGTGAAAAATCGACCCGGCGCCCACCGAACAACGTATCGAACCGCCCGAAGGTGCCAGTCGACCGCGTGCCGCTGGCATAATCATATTCGATCGACAAGCGCGGCGTCCATGGCCCGTTGAAGCTGTGGCCGATGCGCAAATGATAAAAGCCCGCCGCTACACGCCGCGTCGGCGCATTGATGGCAAGACTGGCTGATATGGTGCCATATTGCACCGCGCCCTCTGCTTCCCAGTCCAGCTTGCCCGGCGCAGGATCGCGATACACGCGAAAGTCAAAGGTGTGCAGGTTACGATCGGGCGTCTGGAAGGTCGGGCCATCATTCTCGACGAGGCGGAAATAACCAATGTCGATCTTGCCCCCGGCAATCAGCTTGGGCGTCGTCACATAGGCACCCCACAGGACCAGATCGATGCTTTCCCGGTCCAGTTCGACGCGATTGGCACGAAGACCAGCCCGGTCAGTGGGCAAGCGGGTCTGTGGCAGAACCCAAAATGCTGTCGCGGTCGCCCCCGACTTCGCCTTATGGTCGAAGCGCAGGCCGGTATAGCCATTGGCGGTGTTTCGAAATTCCTCAGACGTTACCAGCCGCGACGACCCCAGCGAAATGATCATCCGACCGGCCTGAAGTGACGTCGTGCTGCCCTTGCCAAGCACTCCGCCTAGATCGGCGGCGATATAGGCCTGAACTGGTTCGAGCGCGTTAACTTCACTGGTGGTTACCGGCGTACCTGGCCCTGAATCGTAAACGCGCGCGTCGCGAAGCTCGCCGCCGATCCGTATCGGGTTGAAGTTATATTCGGCAAATAACGTGGTGCGCAGGCTCACCAGTTCGGATGCGCTGTCAAATCCTGGCCGGGCCTGACCGTCGAGCGCTTCGAAGCGCACACGGGTGCTGCCGTTGATCTTCAGATTCTCGGGCGCGCCAAGCGCTTCATATAGGGTCGGCGGGTCCTTGGCGATTGCTGGCGCAGTCGTCCCGGTGGCGATCGCCAACGCCACGATCCGAAGCTTCGTGCACATCCTCAGCGGCTTGCAAGCAGGAAACGCCGGTCGAGCGGTTGGATCGGGCGGGCGTTGAACGGAAAGAATGCCGCAAATTTGTCGATCTGCGCCGCTGATGCGGTAATCGGCGTGCGCAACACAACCCAGTCGACCGCTTCGGCGCACGGCGGCGTCGTCAGCGATCCTTCGTAGCGATCAAAACCCTGCGCGGCCGGCAGCAGCGCTCGCGGATCGATCAGAGGGCCGGTTCCCGTCGCGCCACGCTCAGCAGGGATCGCGGCGATCAGTTTTTCAAGCGTCGGATTGCCCGCACCACTGGCAACCAGCACGCCCACCACGCCAAAACCGCCATCGGCCAGCTTGTGGACGAAATGGATTTCAAGCGGGAAGCGCCGACCGTTGAGCAAATGTTCGCTAGGATGGTGGATATGGAACTGCGCAAGGGAATAGGTTTTGCCTCCGACGGCAAAGCTACTGCCAGGGGGCGCATCATATTGCACCGTATGCCCGTTATTGGTGGCGCGAATCGTCAGCGGTTTCCATGCAATCGCTAAACTACCCAGATCAGCGGGAATCGCGTCCTTCAGATCGATGGGACTTTCCTGCTCACCGCTATTGCAGATCGCATAATCCTTGCTCAGCGTTGACCAGTGCTCCGGACCAGTCGGGCCGGTATAGCCCCATTCTATATGCGCCGCTGGGCCGCCGGCGGCGACTTCAACAGCCTTGGACGCTGGCGTTTCGGGTGCCGTCTGCGCCGCCACCCGCACGCCCATACCGCCCAACGCGACCAACCCCAGCATCGTCAGGATTTTGCCGCGGACCTTGTGTTGGGGAGCTTTTTCGGCGGCGTGCATGGTTTGCCTCACGTCATTGGGGTGACACGATGCTGCCTAGTCATCAGCGCATGCGCAACGCTGGAACCCCGCAAATGAGCTTTTCGGGTCCCGTCACAGCAATATTCAGAAAAAGCGCCTAAAACCTGTAGAATGATCTTTGTCACGGACCAGCTTTATGCAGCCGCGACGGGCGATCAATGGTGTGATGTCGTGGATGTGCCGTGACTGAGCCATGGGAGTGGCAATTAAGGGCTTATGTGTCCGGGAATCGCCGTCAAGCAATGACCAGGGGACCCGCCAACAGGCCGATTTTCAATCGCTTTGCGATAAAGTGGTCGGGGAGACAGGATTCGAACCTGCGACATCCTGCTCCCAAAGCAGGCGCGCTACCAGACTGCGCCACTC
>JAIERC010000454.1 GCA_019747165.1 Sphingomonas sp.
CACCGGGAAAGGCATCGACGGTAAAGTCGGCTTGCTGCCCCGCCATGACTTCGCCGACATCGGCTTCGTCAATCGCCACCTCCAGCTTCATCCGGGTGAGATCTTCGGCGATTACGAACAACGTCGGCGTATTGAAGGAGGCTGCCACGGTCTGCCCGGGTTCAACCTGGCGCGCGAGGATGACGCCGTTGACTGGCGATCGGATCACCGCGCGGACGAGATTATACTGATTGGACGAGAGCGTGGCGCGCGCGGCGCCGACATTGGCCTGGGCCGCGCGGACATTGGCGACTGCCCGGTCGCGATCAGCAACGGCCTGCTCCATTTCGGTCTTGGCCGGCACCCGCCCCTGCGACAAGCGGCTGACCTCCTGCAATCGCGCCAACTGCGCACTCGACTGGGCGAGCGTCGCTTGCGCCTGTGCCACCGATGCAATGCTCGAATTGAGCTGGGCGCTGCTTTGATTGACAGCATCCTGAAAACGCTGGGGATCGATGATCGCAATCGGCTGGCCCTTGGTCACCCGATCATTGACATCGACCAGCACTTTCGACACCAGCCCCGACACTTCCGAACCGACATCAACCTGATTGGTCGGTGCAAGCTTGCCCGTTGCCGCAACCGACACGACCAAAACGCCCTTTTGCGCGATTTCGGTGGCGTAACTGGGTTTAGCCGCCGGGGCGAACAATCGCATTACCAGTAAAATCAGCAAGATAACGCCAATCGCGACCAGCACCCATTTGCCGATCCGGCGCCAGGCGGGCACTGCTCGCTTGCCGAGAAAATCGTTGAGGTCGGTGGTGGTTGCGTCGGCCATGTCGGTTCCTGCGGCTATTTTGCGGGCGCGGTAAGGGACGAAATTGACGGCGGATTAGCGCTGTCCCACCCGCCGCCCAGCGCCAAATAGAGTTGCACCAGCGCCTGCGCCCGGTCTGCGCGCACATTGCTCAACCCGTTCTGTGCGGTGAACAGCGCGCTCTCGCTGGTGTTGAGCCGGGTGATATCGGTGAGTCCCGCGCGATACTGGCTGCGGGCAAGCACGGCGGCGTTGGTGGATGCATCCAATGCCGTTGCAAGATCCTGCTCGCGCGCGGTGGCGGTTTGCAGCGCGGTCAGCGCGTTTTCCACATCCTCCAGCGCGCGCAGCACGCTTTGCTTATACGCCGCAAACGCCCCTTCGGCAGCGGCACGGCGCGACCGGACGATCGATCGGTTTCGGCCCGCATCAAAGATTGTCTGGGCAATGCTGCCAAACACTCTGCCTGTGATGATGTCCGTCAGCCGATCGATCATGCCGGCATTGGTGCTGATGCTCGTCGTCAGGCTCAGCACGGGATAAAGCTGCGCCTTGGCAACGCCGATCTGCGCGGTTGCCGCCGCCAGATTACGTTCAGCGACCAGCAC
Organism: Sphingomonas sp.; assembly: GCA_019747165.1. GTDB lineage: Bacteria > Pseudomonadota > Alphaproteobacteria > Sphingomonadales > Sphingomonadaceae > Sphingomonas. The sequence continues at coordinate 1,408 of JAIERC010000454.1, forward strand.
ATCAGGGCGCAGCCGGATGATGTCGGCAGGAATACCCACTGGCACGCTATCTGGCCCACGCGGGATCGGCTGGGTGGCGGCGAGTTCAGCCTTCAGCGCGCCGGGGGCTTGCCCCGTCAACACCCCGAGCCGGTTGGCTGCTTGCTGAAAGCTTTGTTCAAGCAATGGCACCTGCGCTGCGGTCTGCGCGCGCTGCGAGCGGGTTTGTTCGGTATCAAAAGACGATACCAGCCCGGCCTGCATCCGAAAGCCGATAATCTCCAGATTATCGTCCTGAATGGCCAGCGACCCGCGCGTGATCGCCAGATTGGCCTGCGCTGCGCGGGCAATGATATAGTTGCGGGCAACTTCCGACGCGGTCGAATTGCGAACCTGCGCCACGCTGTACGCGCTCGACTCCTGGCTTGCGCGACTGGCCTCAATCCCGCGCCGCACGCCGCCGAACAAATCGACCTGATACGACGCATCCGTGCTGAGCGCGAAGTTTTCGTTGATGATGCCCGCGTCGGTAATGTTGCCGAAGCTTCGCCCGCGAATATTGATGTTGCGCGAATAGCTGGTCGAACCACGCACCGTGGGAAACAACCCGGCATTGGACTGGACCAAAGCCTCCCGCGCCTGGCGCAACCGCGCGACCGCCTGATCGATATCGAGATTCTGCTTCAGCGCCAGATCAATGATGGCCGTCAGTTGCGGATCGTTGAAGCTTGTCCACCACCGCTGGCCATCGCCCACTGCCCCCGGCACCGCGGGTGTCGAATAGCTTTCCGGCACAGCAAGCGTTGCGGGGCTTGGCGGCGCGTAATTAGGGCCTACCGCACATGCGCTGAGCATGAGGGCAAGCAGCGATTCCGGGATAAATTTTAGGCGAACCATGACTTCGGCGTATCGACGTAACTGATCACCGTCCAACGGAAAATTGTCGCAACTTGTACGGGATCGCAGAAAGGTTCGGCTATCATTGCGGCTGTGTAGCAATTGACGTTGCGGCAAGCGCAAGCCCTTTATTCAATCTCCAAAATTACCGCATCAACCGCCAGGCTGTCGCCCGGCGCGGCGCTGACCGATTTGACGATCCCGGCCTTTTCGGCGCGCAAGATGTTCTCCATTTTCATGGCCTCAACGACGGCCAATGGCTGGCCGAGTTCGACCTTGTCGCCCGCCGCGACATCAAGCCGCATCAGCAGCCCCGGCATCGGGCAAAGCAGGAAGCGCGACAGATCAGGCGGGACCTTTTCGATCAAGTGACGCGCATAGGGCGCAACATGCGCGGGCAGGGTGCGCACAACGTGCGACGCACCGCGCGTGGTGAGCTTGAAGCCAGTGCGGGTGCGGGCGATCTTGACGATCAACGGCACGCCATCGATCTCGGCCTCCACCACCCTGTCGCCCGGCGTGTATTCCATTGCCAGATCAAGCGGGGTACCATCGACGGTGATCTCGTCCTCGTCGAGTTCGATATTGTGGTCGGTGCCGTCGATGCGAACCGTCCAGTCGGCAGGCGGCTGGAGCCGGTCACCCAATTGCCCATCGCTGCGGCGGGCACGATCCGCCTCGGCCGTCGCGGCAAAGGCAGCAATAGCCGAGAGCGAGCGGATCAGCTCGGGCGAGGCGGGCGCGCCGTGGAAACCGTCCGGATATTCCTCGGCAATAAAACCGGTGGTGATATTGCCTGAGCGAAAGCGCGGGTGCTGCATCAGCGCCGACAGGAAATCGATATTGTTGCCCGGCCCTTCGATCTCGAACGCATCGAGCGCGGCGATCTGCGCATCGATCGCGCCTTCGCGCGTCGGCGCCCAAGTGATGAGCTTGGCGATCATCGGATCATAGAAGATGCTGACTTCGCCGCCTTCCTGTACGCCGTCATCGACGCGGGTGTAAGGTTGCGCGTGCCCTTCGACTTCGCTCAGGGCGAACGGCGATTGGGACCCAGTTTGGGTATTCAATCCGTTTGTGCTGAGCGAAATCGAAGCACCTCTCCGCACGTCTCCATAAGGCGTGCCTTCGCTCTCGGGCGGGCTGTAGCGCACCAGCCGCCCGGTGCTCGGCAAAAACCCGCGATAGGGATCCTCGGCATAGACCCGGTTTTCGATCGACCAGCCATTGATGCCGATATCGGCTTGGGTGAAGGGCAGCGCCTCACCCGCTGCAACGCGGATCATCTGTTCGACCAGGTCGATGCCGGTAATTGCTTCGGTTACTGGATGCTCCACCTGCAGCCGGGTGTTCATTTCGAGGAAGTAAAACCCCTCCCCCGTCGCATCCGCACCCGACACGATCAGCTCGACCGTGCCCGCGCTGTAATACCCCACCGCGCGGGCGAGCGCGACTGCCTGCTCGCCCATCGCTTGCCGCATCTTCGGCGTCACGAACGGCGACGGCGCTTCCTCCACCACCTTCTGGTGGCGGCGCTGGATGCTGCATTCGCGCTCGTTGAGGTAGAGGATATTGCCATGCTGATCGCCGAGCAGCTGGATTTCGATGTGGCGCGGGCTTTCGATGAATTTCTCGATGAAGACGCGGTCGTCCCCGAAACTGGCGAGCCCCTCGCGCTTGGTCGCCTCGAAGCCCTCGCGCACGTCCTGCTCGGAGTAGGCCAGCCGCATCCCCTTGCCGCCGCCGCCGGCCGATGCCTTCATCATCACCGGAAAGCCGATGTCCTTGGCGATCTTCACTGCTTCGTCAGTGTCGGCGATTTCGCCCAGAAAGCCGGGGACGACATTGACGCCCGCCGCCTTGGCGAGCTTCTTCGATTCGATCTTGTCGCCCATCGCGGCGATGGCCCCCGGCGGCGGGCCAACGAACGCAATCCCCGCCTCGGCGCAAGCCCGCGCAAAACTCTCGCGCTCGGAAAGGAAGCCATAGCCGGGGTGGATACAATCAGCGCCGGTCGCCTTGGCAGCGGCGAGGATGAGATCAGCCTTGAGATAGGATTCCGCCGCCGGTGCTGGACCGAGGCGGACGGCTGCGTCGGCCATCAGGACGTGCGGAGAGCGGGCATCAGCATCGGAATAAACCGCGACGGTGGCAAGGCCCATCCGCTTGGCCGTGCGGAACACGCGGCAGGCAATTTCACCACGATTGGCGACGAGGATTTTTTTGAGCATTAGGGTGTCTCGCAAATTGGGGCTTTGGGGTTCGGTATCAATCGCTGGTCGTCGCGCAAACCTCGGTTTTGATCCCGCATGGTGCAGACCTTCACTACCACGGGCCCGTTCGCCAAATCCGTCTCAGCGGGTCGCACTTTTGACTCAGGACCGTTGTAGACAATTTCATAGGCAAGATTTTGCCAGTCGAACTGAATGGCGATCAGGTGCACGTTCTCGTGGCGAATAGATTTGCTCTTCCGAAACTGAAATGTTCCACTTTGCCGTCCAGTTGCTTTAATTTGTACCGGAATCTCACATACACCCCGCGTATACGCGTCGATTTGACGGCCAGGAACCGGTTTCAGGTCAAATATTTCAGCAGCAATCGCCTCCCCTAGGTCACCAACTAACTTCCCATCCAAAGTAAACCGAAGATTTTTATTGTTCGGCAGCTCTAAGTGGCGATATCGCCGCTCAAGTGCAGCACGGCCGTCCAAGATAGCTCTGATCTCTTCAGGTAGCTTCCCTTTCACCCCGCCCTCGCCACGCCCGCGTGCACAAAATCCTCACCCTTGAACAGCAATGGCTCGCCGCGTTCCATCGCCAGCGCATAAGCGAAGCAATCGCCATAATTCAGCTGCGATTTGTGCCCGCTGCCCTTGCCGAAGTCGCGATAGGCCTGGCGGGCGATGCGCGCCTGCGATTCCGTTACCGGCGCAACGCCAATGCCCAGACTATCGAGCAAGGGATCCAGCCCGGCACTCAGCACCGGATCACGATCGCGATCGATCACAATGGCCGTTTCAAGATAGTTTCCGGCTGACATTTGAGGCCGGGATGCCTGCGCAATCACGGTTGCGAAGCGCGCCGCCTCGGCTTCCTCCCGAACGATCGCAACAATGACCGAACTGTCGACGATCACTTCGGCAAGCCCTTTTCGTCGTAGAGAAAGTCATCGATGTCGAGCGCAAGCAATTCCGGGCTCATCCGTGCGCGCATGTCACGCGCAATTGCCAT
>JAIERC010000433.1 GCA_019747165.1 Sphingomonas sp.
GCAATCCGGGCATAGCCCAGCATGCAACGATCGCCCCGATTGATCCCGCGGACCACCGCGCCATCATCGATTTCTGTCTGCGACATTCCGTGCAGCTAGTCGTTATCGGGCCGGAAGCGCCGCTGGTTGACGGGTTGGCGGATAATCTGCGGACGATGAAGATCGCGGTTTTCGGCCCCGACGCCAAAGCGGCGCAGCTTGAGGGCTCCAAGGGCTTCACCAAGGATTTGTGCAAACGCGCCGGCATCCCAACCGCGCGCTATGCCCGGGTGACGTCGCGCGACGGCGCGCTGGCGGCGCTTGGTGATTTCGCCCTGCCCGTCGTGATCAAGGCCGATGGTCTATCCGCCGGCAAAGGCGTGACAATCGCTGCCACCCGCGAGGAAGCTGAAGCGGCGCTGGAGGGCATGTTCGGCAAATCGGGCGGTGATGCGGTGATCGAGGAATTTCTGGCGGGCGAAGAAGCCAGCCTGTTCGTGCTGACTGATGGCACAACGATCATCAACTTCGGCTCAGCGCAGGATCACAAGCGCGTCGGCGATGGCGATACCGGCCCCAATACCGGCGGCATGGGTGCCTATAGCCCCGCGCGGGTGCTGACCCCGGCGCTGGAGGCACAAGCCATCGACACGATCATCGCGCCAACGGTGAAGGCAATGGCCGATGCCGGCATGCCTTTTTCGGGCGTGCTCTATGCCGGGCTGATGCTGACCGCAGATGGCCCCAAGCTGATCGAATATAATGCGCGTTTCGGTGATCCCGAATGCCAGGTGCTGATGCTCCGGCTGGAGAGCGATCTGCTGGCGCTGATGCTCGCGACCGCGCAGGGGACACTGGCGGATTGCCCCCCGCCCATTTTTTCAAATGATGTCGCGTTGACGGTAGTGATGGCCGCGCGCGGCTATCCCGGCACGCCCGAACCGGATGGCGCGATTGGCGATCTGGCGGCGGCGGAAGCCGCAGGCGCGCTGGTCTTTCAAGCAGGCACCCGCGAGATCGACGGCACCCTGGTCGCCAGCGGCGGCCGGGTGCTGACCGTCACGGCCCGCGCCGCCAATGTCCGCACCGCCCAGGCGCTGGCCTATCGCGGTGTTGACGCCCTGAATTTTCCCAGCGGCTTTTGCCGGCGCGATATTGGCTGGCGCGAAATTGCCCGTGAAACGGCTCGATAACCGGCCTCAACCGTTGGAACACGGCACCACGGCTGATAAGCAGATCGCGCAGCGCGGCCAGAGGAGAGTGACGTTATGGTGACCAGTACCACGGCCGGTGCCGGGGCGATGACCTCGGTCAGCGTTGTGCTGATTGCCCTTGGCATCCTCTTTGCCGTTGCGATGATGCTCTGGGGATCGATGCGCCGCCGCGTTAAAGAGCGCGAAGTTGCAGAAGCCAAACGCCATGCGGTGGTCGCCGGCCACACCCCCACAGTGATTGCCCCCGATGCGCCGATCGAAACACCCGTCGCCCCTGCTGCCCCGACGACCGAGCCAGATCTCCAGCCCACCAGCGCCGCTGTCTCTGATCCGGTTGCAGCAAAACCGGCGGCGGAGCCCTCATCCGGCGAACTATTGCCCGTCACGCTGTTGAAGGGACTGGGGCCAAAAGCGGCGGCGCGACTGGCGGCGCTGGGCATCACGACAATCGATCAGCTCGCGGTCCTGTCGCCCGCCGAAATCACCGCGCTAGATGCGCAGATGGAAAGCTTTGTCGGCCGGATCGCGCGGGATCGCTGGATCGAACAGGCGCGGCTGCTGGCGGCTGGAGACAAAGCGGGATTCGAAGCGGCCTTTGGCAAGCTGGGGGGGTAGGACGTAAACCCATCAACGACCGCCTTTGGCGCAAGGGCTGAATGGCGGACTTTGGGTGGGTGGGTCGCTGCCCGGCAACTTTTGGAAAGGTTGGACGCGATACCTGCTATTGATTGGCACAGAGCAATGCGGCAGCAACCGGCCCAACTGTTGCCGTTCGCCTGCGCGGGCTTGAAGGTCTGCTCGTGACAAAATCCGCCATTCGCTCGTTGGGTGCGTGCAATGCAGCGCAAGGGCACAGGGCCTCCAGAGCGAGGCGCAAGATTTTCGATTTTCAAAGCCGCTGCGCTGACGCATTACCGAGCCGATGATCAGTTTCGGCTCGATGAGTATCACATTGCTGCTTGGTGCGGTGCAGGGCTTGGTTCTGGCAGCGTTGCTTCTTGGCGCGCGACATAACCGTTCCGCCAATCGCTATCTTGCGCTTCTTATTGTGGCGGTGGCCGTGCTGATTACGCCGTACATCATCGGTTATGCCGGATTCTACGACAAATGGCCGAGCCTTAGCTTCGCGCCCTTTTCCTACACATTGGCGTTCGGCCCGTTGATCTATTTCTATACCGTCAGTCTGGTCGACACGACGCCAGAGCGGACGTGGCCGCATTTCGCGCCAGTCGCCGTGCAATTTCTGGCCGATGCGCTGGTTTTTCCGCTACCGCTCTCGACCAAGAACTGGTGGGACGGCTTTGCCAATGCGCCGATCATTGCGCCGGCCTTGGAATATGCATCGCTGGTATCGATTGCCGCCTATGGGTTTGTCGCTTTCCAGCGATATCGAGACTATCGCCGTTGGCTTGACGATAACCGCACCGATGGTGTCGATTTCGACCCAAGCTGGATCAGAAACTTCTTGTTCGCGCTGGCGGGCGTTGCGTCGATCTGGTTTGGATTCACCATTGCCAACTGGCTGAACCCCGCGCGCAACTATTTCGACCAGTTCTGGCTGTACGTCGTTTTCTCCGCGCTCGTCATCTATCTTGGTGTCGCAGGCTGGCGCCATTCGGAAACGACGTTCCCAAAGCCGTCCGCGGCCGCGGCTGCGTCCCCCCAGATAGCCTTGGTATCAAGCGATGCTGGACGCAACTGGGTCGAACAGGGGCGGCAGTGGCTCGATGAGATCGACAAGGCCGAATTCTGGCGCGACCCCGATCTTACACTTGCTTCGCTCGCCCGACGACTGGGCACCAACACGGCCTATCTGTCGCGCGGGCTGAACGAGGGCGCCGGCGAGAATTTCAATGCGATCATTAATCGCCGCCGAGTCGCCGCTGTGCAACAATGGCTCGCTCTTCCCACCGAAACCCGGGACATGCTGACCTTGGCATTCGATGCAGGATTTCGCTCGAAACCGAGCTTTAATCGTGCCTTTGCCGATTTTGCGGGGATGAGCCCAACGGCGTGGCGTCTCAAATCACAAAAACTACTCGCTGCTTGAGGAGTTGAGGCGACCGGCCGGACACGGTCGGCCAGATCGGACGGGCAATGTCCCAACTGGAGCCTGACCGATGCGACCCTCATTTCTCCTTGCTGCCACCGCTGTTTCTGCAACTGCTATTGCCGTCGCTGTTCCGGGTATCGCGACGGCCCAACAAGCAACGTCCGTCGCTGCATATCAGCCGCGCATCCTTTCGGCACAAGACGCACGCGCCGATGTGGCTTTGCTGCGGCGCGCGCTCGAAACCGTCCATCCGGGCCTGTATCGCTATTCGAGCAAGGCCCAGATCGATGCCGCCTTTGCGCGGCTGGAGGCAGCCGCCTCGCGCCCGATCAGCGACCTGGCCTTGCACAGTGAGATCGCGCTGATGCTGGCGACGATCCACTGCGACCACACCAAAGCGGAAATGTCGGACGCGATGACCGCGTATCGCAAGACCAATCCGACGCATCTGCCATTCCGCTTCAAGATCATTGAAGGGCGGATGATCGTGATCTCGAACGACGGGCAGGCCGGCGCGCCGCCGGTCGGCACCGAGATTCTGAAGATCAACGGCATGCCGGTTCCGACGCTCCTGCTCAAACTCGCGCCCACGGTCGCCTATGATGGCGGGACGGATCAGGCGATTGCGGTCAAGCTGGGCGACGACAGCGACCTGCAAGGCGACGATTTCAACGAATATTATCCGTCCTTCTTCGGCTTTCCGAGCAGCTGGAAGGTCGCCTGGAAGCCGATCGGCGCGCAAAGCGGCACCGAAGCAACGCTGACGCCGATCACGTTCAATCGTTGGATCGATCTGCCGACACCTGACGGCAATTATCGGAACGAATTCTACAAGGCCATCACCTGGCGCATGGCGGGCAAAGTCGCGCGGTTGAAGATCGACACATTTGTCAACTATCGCAATCCCGTTCAGACGACGGCGTTTCTGGGTGGCTTTTTCAAGGCAATGAAGGACGCAGGCACCGAACGGCTGATCCTCGATCTGCGCAACAATGGCGGCGGTTCAGAGGATGTGTCGATCGCGCTCGGGCGTTACCTTCTTCCACAACCGTTCATTTGGTCAAAACCGGTACGCTACAAGGCAATTCGCTACGGCGACCTTCCGAAATACATGGAGAGCTGGGGCGATACCGAAGAACTCTTCAATCCCCCGGCTGGAAATTTTACGCGCACGGCCGACGGTTGGTACGACCGTATCCCCGACGCATCGGGCGTGGAGACAAGTGATGATGTCAGCACGATCGAGCATGCCCTGTCGCCGGATCGCTTCACCGGGAAGCTCGTCATTCTAACCGGCCCACAGAATGGATCGGGCGCGACACGGACCGTCGCCCAGCTAAAGGAGCGCGCTGGCGCACTTCTGGTTGGGGAAGATGGTGCCGGCAGCGCCGAAGGGCCGACCTCGGGCCAGATCTTCCTAATGACCCTTCCGAACAGCAACCTGAAGGTGCGGATCGCCAACGCCTGGAACCGGACGAACATCAAATCATGGGTGCCCAACATGGGGGTTCCAGCCGATGTCTTGGTCGTGCCGACGCTGGCCGACTTTCAAGCGGGTCGTGATCGCGCGCTCGAGGTTGCCCGCGGTGCCGCAATACCCGCCTTGTCTGATCCGGCCAAGAAGCTGGCCGCGGCGCTGAAGGGGCATTGGAGCGGCACGCTTGATTATCGAGATTATGGCAATGATGGGCGGGCCATCCTGTCTACAATTCTCGAGGTGGATGGTCTCAGCCTTTCGTGGACCTATGACGATGGTCCCACCAAAACGGTCCGATCGACCGAGGTTTGGGCGTTCGATCCGACCGGGCAGCGCGTGACGATCCGCAAAGGGAGTAAGATATCGACCAGCCTTGTGTCCGAACTCCGCCAATCGGCGGATGGCGGTCTTACGGTAATCCTCGACGGCATGGGCAATGAGAATGGTAAGCAGGTCATTCTGAGAACGATTCTGACCCTCGGCCAAGGGACATTGCGGATGACGCAACTAAGCCGCACACCGCGCACGCCGTTTCTGATGCGCCACAGTTACGAGTTGCGGCGGTAGCAGCCCTGTCTTGTTCGATCGACGATCGTATTGGGAACGTCGGGTAAGTCCCAGACCAAGTCATGATGATAGGAGCCAGGGACCACGGGCGTCATAAACGAATGGCGTGTTTCGGGATCTCCGCTCCTGCACGTCGATGGCGAGAATGGGGCGAACCCAGCCAATCCTGATGGTGTGGACGCCCCCTGACGGCATTGATGTGCCAGAGTGGAGGTGTTGAACTTCACTTAGAGGAG
>JAIERC010000032.1 GCA_019747165.1 Sphingomonas sp.
CGCGAACCAAATCTTCTTCTTCAAAGCTCTCCCGGCCCGCCGCTTAACGGTTGACGCGGGCGTCCCCCGACGCCATCTACCAATCAGATCGAATCTGTCCGATTAGGAAATACATGCGTCTTTCCAGCCTTGCCGATTATGCTGTTGTGATGATGAGCGCTTCTGCGCGCCATTGTGGCGTGACCGGCCGGCTGAACGCGACGCTGCTGGCCGATGAGACGGGCATTCCATTGCCGACGGTGCAAAAGCTGGTGAGTCGGCTGTCATCGGCTGGGCTGATCGAAAGCACGCGCGGCACTGGCGGTGGTTTCCGCCTGTCGCGCCCGCCCGCCAGCATTAGCCTGGCCGACATCATCGAAGCGGTCGAAGGGCCAATCGTGCTGACGTCGTGCGTCGATGAGGGGCGGCATGACTGCATCATTGAAGAAAATTGCCGCGTGAAGCCGCACTGGAATGTCGTCAATGGCGCAGTGCGCGGGGCATTGGCGGGGGTGTCGCTTGCCAGCCTTTCGGCGGAGTTAGTGGCGTGACGAAGAATTTGTTCGCGCAGAGGCGCAGAGACGCGGAGAAGAAGGGAAGGCAGGGCGGCGCAGCCTTCTTGCTTTCACCAGCCCTTGCTGAAAGCGCACCGCGCATCGCGCAGGCGCAACCCCTCCGCGTCCTCCGCGCCTCTGCGCGAACCAAATTCTTTTCGCGCAGAGGCGCAGAGAGCGCTGAGATTTTTGAAAGCCGCGTTGCGGCAGGAGTGACGGCATAATGGCCACCAAGAATGCCGAGGCGATTGCCGCCGCGAACAAGAAATATGAATGGGGTTTCAGCTCGGATATCGAGCAGGAATTCGCCCCCAAGGGGCTGTCCGAAGACACCGTCCGCTTCATTTCCGCCAAGAAGAACGAGCCCGAATGGATGCTTGACTGGCGGTTGAAGGCCTATCGTCACTGGCTGACGATGGAGAGCCCCGATTGGGCCAAGCTCGATCTCGCCCCGATCGATTATCAGGACGCGTACTACTACGCCGAGCCTAAGGCGAAGCCCAAACTCGGGTCGCTCGACGAGGTCGATCCCGAAATCCTTCGCGTGTACGAAAAGCTCGGCATCCCGATCGCCGAGCAGAAATTGCTCGCCGGTGTCGAGGGCGGTGAGGAGGGCGGCTTGCCCGCGCGTCGCGTCGCGGTGGACGCGGTGTTCGACAGCGTCTCGGTCGCGACGACCTTCCGCAAGGAGCTGGAGGCGGCGGGCGTCATCTTCCGCAGCATCAGCGAGGCGATCAAGGAATATCCCGATCTCGTCCGCAAATGGCTGGGGAAGGTCGTCCCCATGCACGATAATTACTTTGCGGCGCTCAACTGCGCGGTCTTCAGCGACGGGACGTTCGTCTATATCCCGGAAGGCGTGCGCTGCCCGATGGAGCTGAGCACCTATTTCCGCATCAATGCCGAAAATACCGGCCAGTTCGAACGCACGCTGATCGTCGCCGACAAGGGCGCGTATGTGTCCTATCTCGAAGGCTGCACCGCGCCGATGCGCGATGAGAACCAGCTCCACGCCGCCGTCGTCGAACTGGTCGCGATGGACGATGCCGAGATCAAATATTCGACCGTGCAGAACTGGTATCCCGGCGACGAGAACGGCCTGGGCGGCATCTATAATTTCGTCACCAAGCGGGCGCTCTGCCAAGGCAAGAACAGCAAGGTCAGCTGGACGCAGGTCGAGACCGGCAGCGCGATCACCTGGAAATATCCGTCGTGCGTGCTCGCGGGTGATGGGTCGGTCGGCGAATTTTATTCGGTGGCGGTGACGAACAACCGCCAGCAGGCCGATACCGGCACCAAGATGATCCACCTCGGCAAAAACACCCGCTCGACGATCGTGTCGAAGGGGATCTCGGCGGGGCGCAGCGACAACACCTATCGCGGGCTGGTGCGCGTGTCGCCGACCGCGGAGGGCGTGCGCAACTTCACGCAGTGCGATTCGCTGCTGCTCGGCGACCAGTGCGGCGCGCACACCGTGCCGTATATCGAAGTCCGCAACCCGAGCGCGCAGATCGAGCATGAGGCGACGACGTCAAAGATTTCCGACGACCAGCTCTTCTACGCGATGCAGCGCGGGTTGGACCAGGAAGCGGCGGTGGCGCTGATCGTCAACGGCTTCGCGAAGGAAGTGCTGCAGCAATTGCCAATGGAATTTGCTGTGGAGGCGCAGAAGCTGCTGGGGATTTCGCTCGAGGGGAGCGTGGGGTGATGGATGCAGTTCTCGTTATCGCGAAGCTCAACTTCACCGATGTTGCGCGCTATCGTCAGTATCAGCAGGCGTTTCCGGCGGCCTTTGCTGGGAGCGGTGGCGAAATTCTAGCTGCCGATGAAGCGCCCGAGACGCTGTCCGGCGAATCTGCGGACAAGGTTGTCGTCATGCGCTTCCCAAGTGCGGAAGCAGCCCACGCTTTTCTCGATTCCGAGGCATATCGGCAAATCTCTATCGACCGCGATGCCGGTGCCGTAACCCAATCATGGCTGGTGAAATCGTTCTGATGCTAAAAATCAATAACCTCCACGCCGAAATCGACGGCAAGGAAATCCTCAAGGGCCTCTCGCTCAGCGTCAATGCGGGCGAGGTTCATGCGATCATGGGGCCGAACGGCGCGGGCAAATCGACGCTTGGCTATGTGCTCGGCGGGCGGCCTGCTTATGAGGTGACGTCGGGGACGGTCGAGTTTCACGCTCCCACCCTGTGCTCCGGCGAAGGCCGGAGCGTTGGCGATGATGGCCAGGGCTCCGGCCTTCGCCGGAGCACGGAAGATGGCGAATGGGTCGACCTCCTCGCCCTTGCCCCGCACGAACGCGCGGCGGCTGGCCTGTTCCTCGGCTTCCAATATCCGGTCGAAATCCCCGGCGTGTCGAACGTCCAGTTCTTGCGCGAGGCGCTTAACGCCCAGCGCAAGGGCCGCGACGAAGCCCCGCTCTCCGGCGGCGAGTTCCTGAAGCTCGCCAAGGCGCAGGCAGCGGGGCTCGGCATGGATTATGAGATGCTCAAGCGGCCGGTTAATGTCGGCTTTTCGGGCGGCGAGAAGAAGCGCAATGAAATGGTGCAGATGGGCATCATCGCGCCCAAGCTGGCGATCCTCGACGAAACCGATAGCGGGCTCGACATCGATGCGCTGCGTGCGGTGGGCGACGGGATCAACCGGATCATGCGCGCGCCCGACAAGGCGGTGATCCTGATCACGCATTACCAGCGGCTGCTCGATTATGTGCAGCCCGACTTCGTGCACATCCTGAGCGGCGGGCGGATTGTGAAGACCGGCGGGCCGGAGCTGGCGCTCGAGCTTGAGGCAGAGGGCTATGCGGGGGTGACGGCGTGATGACCGCCGCAGGCAATTCTCTTCTTCTCCGCGCCTCCCCGCCTCCGCGTGAGTCAAATTTGTTCGCGCGGAGACGCGGAGACGCGGAGATGGTGCGCTCGTGGTGACGCTTGCTCTTCCCACGCGCCGCGATGAATCCTGGCGGTACAGCGATCTGGAGGCTGTCGCCTCGGTCTGGCCCATCCCGGCGCCGGAGCGGATTGAGGTCGCAGCGGGCGAGGAGATTGCGCGCGTGATCGTGCAGGATGCCGCCGCCGATGTTGTTGCGATCCATGATTATGCGGTGGTGCTTGGTGCCGGCGCCCGCGCGACGTTTCATGTGCTCAACACCGGCGGTCGGCTGGGGCGCGTGACGATCGATGTTACGCTCCATGAGGGCGCTCATTTCGAACTGGGCGCAGCGATGCTCGGCGGGGGCGAGCAGACGCTCGAGATCGTCACGACGATGCGCCATATCGAGCCCAATGCGACCAGCAATCAGGTCGTGCGCTCGGTGCTCGGCGGCAAGGCGACGGGGTCGTATCTCGGCAAGGTGGCAGTCGCGCGGCATGCGCAGAAGACCGATGCGTCGCAGTCAGTAAAGGCGATGCTGCTCGCGCGGACGGCGACCGCCAATGCCAAGCCTGAGCTGGAAATCTATGCCGACGACGTGAAATGCGCGCACGGCGCGACCGTCGGTGAGCTGGATGCCAATGCGCTGTTCTACCTGATGAGCCGGGGCATCGCGCCAGCCGAGGCCAAGGCGCTGCTGCTGCGCGGGTTCATCGCGGGCGTGTTTGACGATGTGGCCGACGATGCCGCGCGCGAGAAGCTGGAAGCGGCGGCGAGTGCGGCGCTGGAGCGGATGTTGTGAGCTGCACCATTTCCACCAACCGTCACCCCGGCCTTGGTGATGAAGGTCGCCGCGTCCCCCGGACGCGGCTGCAACCGTCCGGGGGACGGTTTCACCTTCATCACGGGTCCCGCTTCTTCTCCACGGCGGAATTAGGCAGCGGGACCCCGGGTCAAGCCCGGGGTGACGAGATGGGGTTGGTGATATGAACGCCCCCACCGCCATCCGCGCTGACTTCCCCGGCATCGGCGACTGGCACTATCTCGACACCGCCGCGACCGCGCAAAAGCCCCAGGCCGTGATCGACGCGATTGCGCAAGCCTATGGCCCCGATTACGCCACCGTCCACCGCGGCGTGTACAAGCGTTCCGCCGACATGACGCTCGCTTATGAGGCCGCGCGGCGGCGCGTCGCCGGGTTCATCGGCGCGGGATCCGAGAACGAGATTGTCTTCGTGCGCGGCGCGACCGAGGGGATCAATCTCGTCGCGACGTGCTGGGTGGGGAAACAGCTCAAGGCGGGCGACCGCATCCTGCTCAGTCAGCTTGAGCATCACAGTAACATCGTGCCGTGGCAGATGATTGCTGAGAAGGTTGGCGCCCATATCGATGTCATCCCACTGACCGAGGACCACTGCATCGACCTGGATGTGATGGCAGCGATGATCACACCCGCGCACAAATTGGTCGCGCTGGCGCATGTCTCCAACGTGCTGGGATCGGTGCTTGATTGCGCCCGCGCGGCGGATATCGCGCATGCCGTCGGTGCGAAGATCCTGCTCGATGGCTGCCAGGCGGTGCCGCGTATGCGCGTCGATGTGCAAGCGCTCGACTGCGACTTCTACGTCTTCTCTGCGCACAAGCTTTATGGCCCGACCGGCTTTGGCGTGCTGTGGGCGCGGCCCGAATTGCTCGAGGCGATGCCGCCCTATCAGGGTGGTGGCGCGATGATTGATCGGGTGAGTTTTGCGGGCACCACCTATGCTCCGCCGCCGGGCCGGTTTGAGGCGGGGACGCCGCATATTGTCGGCGCGCTGGGGCTGCATGCCGCGATCGATTATGTCGAGGCGGTTGGGCTGGAGCGCATCCACGCGATCGAAACCGATCTGGTGCGCCAAACCCGCGCGGCGCTGTCGCAGATCAACTCGGTGCGGCTGTTCGGGCCGGAGGAGTCGGCCGGGATCGTCAGCTTTGTGATCGAAGGCGTACATCCCCACGACATCGGCACGATCCTGGACGAGGAAGGCGTGGCGATCCGCGCCGGGCACCATTGCGCGCAGCCGCTAATGGCGTCGCTCGGTGTCGACGCGACCGCGCGCGCCAGCTTTGGGGTGTATAGCGATGCCAGCGATGTCGAAGC
>JAIERC010000274.1 GCA_019747165.1 Sphingomonas sp.
ATTCGCTCAATCCCCGCCTGCCGGTCGGGCTGATCCATATTCATGACATTCTCCGTTCCGGCCTGCGCTGAAGCGTAATGGACATGCCCGACCCAGCCGCGCCATTGCGCGCGGCGATTATCATTCCGGCGCGCTATGCCTCCACCCGCTATCCCGCAAAGCCGCTGGCGATGCTGCGCGGGCCAGCGCAAACGGCAAAGCCCCTGCTTGCCTGGACGCTTGATGCTGCCCGGGCGGTTCGCGGTGCCAGTGCGGTGTATGTCGCCACGGACCACCCGCTGATCGCCGACGCGGCAGCGGCCGCCGGAGCGCCGGTGCTGATGACGCCCGCCGCCTGCGCCAACGGCACCGAGCGCTGTGCCGCAGCGCTGGGTGCGCTGCCTGATCCAGCCGACATCATCATCAATTTTCAGGGTGACGCGCTGCTGACCCCGCCCTTTGTGGTCGAGGCCCTGATTGAGGCGATGGCCAATGATCCCTCCATCCAGGTCGCAACCCCGGTCGTCCGCGCCTCTCCAGCGGTGCAGCGCCGCCTGATCGAGGACCAGCGCGCCGGGCGGGTTGGCGGCACTACCGTCACCTTTGGCCAGCAACAGGATGCGCTGTATTTTTCCAAATCAGTAATCCCGCATCTGCCGCCCGCCCGGATCGGCGATCCCGCATTGCCGCTGTTTTTCCACATCGGTGTCTATGCCTATCGCGTGGCCGCTTTGCTGGGCTACGCCGCACTGCCGGTCGGCACGCTGGAGCTGGTCGAAGGGCTGGAACAATTGCGCTTCCTGGAAGCAGGCAAGCCGGTCCGGATTGTCGAAGTGCGCGATCCGGGGCATGACCTTTGGGAGCTCAACAATCCCGAAGATATTCCCTTTATCGAAGCCATATTGGCAGATCGCGACGCAGCATGACGACCGTACCCACCTCTACCCTATTGTGCGGCCGCCCAGTTGGGATCGATCAGCGGCTGTTCGTGATTGCCGGCCCTTGCGTCATCGAAAGCGAAGCGATGGCGCTGTCGACGGCCACAACGCTGAAAGGCATCGCCGAACGGCTGGGCATCTTGCTCATCTACAAAAGCTCGTTCGACAAGGCCAATCGCACCTCAGCCAGCTCGTTTCGCGGACCCGGCATGGAAGAGGGGCTTCGCATCCTGGAAAAGGTGAAGCGCGAAACCGGCATGCCGGTGCTTACCGACGTGCACGAAACCAGCCAGGTTAGCGCCGTCGCCAGCGTGGTCGATGTGCTGCAAACGCCTGCCTTTCTCGCGCGTCAGACCGATCTGATTGAGGCTGTCGCCAGCTGCGGCAAGCCCGCCAACATCAAAAAGGGCCAGTTCATGGCCCCGCACGA
The DNA here is from genome assembly GCA_019747165.1 of Sphingomonas sp. GTDB lineage: Bacteria > Pseudomonadota > Alphaproteobacteria > Sphingomonadales > Sphingomonadaceae > Sphingomonas. The sequence continues at coordinate 1,348 of JAIERC010000274.1, forward strand.
CATGATCCATGTCGCCACCAAAGCCCGCGCCGCAGCCGCAGAGGCGGGACGCGAAGCCACCCTGCTCGTCACTGATCGCGGTGCCAGCTTTGGCTATAATAATCTGGTGTCGGACATGCGCGGCCTAGTCATAATGCGCGAAACCGGTTGCCCGGTAGTGTTTGATGCCACCCATTCCGTCCAGCTACCCGGCGGGCTCGGCACCACCAGCGGTGGCCAGCGCGAATTTGTCGCTCCACTCGCGCGCGCCGCCGTCGCGGTGGGGATTTCCGGACTGTTCATGGAAATGCACCCCGATCCTGACAATGCCAAGTCAGACGGGCCCAATGCCGTCCCGCTTGATCAGGCCGAAGCGCTGCTGACGCAATTGCTGGCGATTGATCGCTTGGTCAAAGGCGGCGCGGGCGATTAATCCCCGCAACCGGATGACATCAGTCGCCCGCCCCGGCGCTGGCAGCGATCGTCCGCAAATAGGCACCATAATCATTCTGGCCATAGGCAGATGCCAGCGCCTCCAGCGCAGCACGGTCGATCCGCCCCTGCCGAAAGGCGATTTCTTCAGGGCAGGCGATTTTGAAGCCCTGGCGTTTTTCAAGAATGCGGACAAATTCGGCCGCTTCCAGCAGCGCTTCCGGCGTGCCCGTGTCCAGCCAGGCAATGCCCCTGCCCAGCGATTCGACATACAGCATATCCGCATCAAGATAATGGCGGATCACGTCCGTAATCTCCAGCTCACCCCGGGCGGAGGGTTTGAGCGCCCGGGCAATCGCCGGGGCCTGACCATCAAAAAAATACAGCCCGGTCACGGCCCAATTCGATTTTGGCTGAACGGGTTTTTCCTCAACGCTGATCGCCTTGTTCAGCGCATCAAACTCGATCACGCCGTAACGCTGCGGATCATGGACATGATAGGCGAAAACTGACGCGCCCTGCATCCGATCACGCGCCTGCGCAAACAGACCCGCAATGCCGTTCCCGTAAAAGACATTGTCGCCCAGGATCAGTGCCGAAGGCTGCCCGGCCAGAAAGTCTTCACCGATGATATAGGCCTGCGCCAGCCCCTCTGGCTTGGGTTGCGCGGCATAGCTGATCGATATCCCCCATTTGGAACCGTCGCCCAGCAATTCTTCAAATCGGGGCAAATCCGCAGGGGTGGAAATCAGCAAAATCTCTTTGATCCCGGCCAGCATCAGCGTGGCCAGCGGATAATAGATCATCGGCTTGTCATAGATCGGCATCAGCTGCTTCGACACGACCTGCGTCATCGGATGCAGGCGCGATCCGGTGCCACCCGCCAGGATGATCCCCTTCATGATGCTCGCCGCAACTGGCGAACGGTGCTGGCAGCCGTCACCGGTGCGCCGATCCCCAGCCGTCCGGTGTCGTACCGCCGATCAATGATGCTCTGCCACCAGTCGCTATTGTCGAGATACCATTGCACCGTGGCATCGATGCCACTGGCAAAGTCATGCTGCGGTCGCCAGCCTAGATCGCGCTGTATCTTGGCGGCATCGATCGCATAACGCTGATCATGGCCCGGGCGATCGGCGACAAAGCTGATCTGTTCGGCATAGGACCAGCCATCCCCGCGCGGGTGGCGTTGATCGAGCACGGCGCAGATGCGGCGAACGACATCGATGTTCCGCTGTTCGGCATTACCGCCGATATTATAGGTCTCACCCGGATGGCCCGCCTCAATCACGCAGTGCAGCGCCCGTGCATGATCATCGACGTGCAGCCAGTCACGCACATTCGATCCATCGCCATAGACCGGCAATGCCTGCCCGCAGAGCGCGCGAATGATGATCAGCGGGATCAGCTTTTCCGGAAACTGATAGGGGCCGTAATTGTTCGAACAATTGGTGACGAGCACGGGCAGGCCATAGCTATGGCCCCAGGCGCGGACGAGATGGTCCGACGCTGCCTTTGACGCCGAATAGGGTGAGCGTGGATCATAGGGCGTGGTTTCAGTGAAAAGCCCGGTCGGGCCCAGCGATCCATAAACCTCATCGGTCGAAATATGGTGGAAGCGAAACGCCGCCTGATCGGCAGCCCCGAGCGATTGGAAATAGCCAAGCGCTTGTTGCAGCATCGTGAAGGTGCCGACGATGTTGGTTTGGACAAACACGCCAGGCCCATCGATCGACCGGTCGACATGGCTCTCTGCGGCCAGATGGGCGATCACCTGCGGTCGAAAATCGGCGATCGTCCGGGCAACACTGGCGGCATCGCAGATATCGCCTTGGACAAAACCATACCGGCTGTGGCGCGCAATTGAGTCTAGCGACACCAGGTTGCCGGCATAAGTCAGCTTGTCGATATTCAGCAGCACATGATCCGACCCCGTAATGAGGTGCCGGATCAAGGCTGAACCAATGAAACCGGCCCCACCCGTTACAAGAATGCGCACCTAACCCTCCCCAAGCAGACCTGCTCAACGAGCAACAATAAGCGCGATAGGTGAACGGGTCATTGAGGCTGAAGATCAAATCAATGGCGCGAATTCGCCCGGCATCGGCCTTGCCACCCGCCCCCCGCGCGGCTGCTAGGAAAGGATCAAATCAACGTTCCAACGGTTCCCCCTTCCCCTTAGAGCGCAACCCTCTGCATCCTGCCGACGGGTTAGCCTGGCGGCATAACAACACAATCCGCCCCCCAGAGCTGCCTCGACTAACGACCGCCGCCCCGTGAAGCTGCTTCGCCGCCATTGCCGCCTACCGGTTCCGCTTCGCTCAATCTCCCAGCGGCAATGGCAACGGAGGCCGCAATGCACCAACAATCAATACGGACCACTCAATGGAGACAGGTGAGGGAGCGAAAAACGCTCCCCAGTCTTCAGAACTTGCTGCCCAACCTGATGCCGAACGTGCGCGGGGTGGTCACCACCACATAAGGCCGCTGCGAGCAGGATCCGCATTCCTGGAAACGCGAAAGCTCACCGCGGGCGTCGAATGCATTCTGCACGAACAGCTCAAGCGTATAGTCCTTGAAACTGGTACCAAAGGCAAAATTGGCCGATGCAAAGGCCGCCAGCCGCCCCTGCAGCGCAGCCTGATTGACGATATTGCCGGTCCCCGCCTGGGTTACTGCCGTGCGCAGATCAGAGGCAGCCGAGCTCTGATAGGTCACCAACGCCTGGCCGTATACCTTGGCGCTGCCGACTGGCACGGTATAGCGCCCGCTGGCGGACAGCTTGAGTTCGGGCGTGATCGGCAAGCGCGTGCCAGCGGGCGCCGAAATGAAATTGCCACCGCCGACGCAGGTGAAGGTGGGATCATCGACCGCGCACAAATTGCGCTTGATCCGCGCATCGGTATAGGATGCCGCCCCGGTCAATGTCAGGCCGCCGCTGCTATAGCTCGTATCAACCTCCACGCCGCGAATGCGTGCATCGGGGCCATTGTGAATTTCGGTAAAGCTGTTCTGCCCCAGGAACGAGAATTGGAAAGCGCTCCATTCCTGCTGATAGATCGCGCCGTTGAAGCGCAGCGCGCCGCCCATCAGGGTCGTCTTCCAGCCAATCTCATAATTGGTCAGGAAATCGGCCGCATAGGGACCAACCGTCGCGCGCCGATTAATCCCGCCCGGCCGAAAACCGCGCGAGACCGTGCCATAGACGAGTACATCGTCGATCGGTTTCCAGCTGAGGTTGAAGCGGTAAGTGACACCCTGCCCCTGGGTGTTGCGCGGCCTGAGGGTACCGCTCGCGAAGGTCGCCAAATTGGTGCAGGGGCCGCCTGCTACTGCGGCTGGCAGCAAGGTGCCGGTCGGGTTGTCCCGCAGCAGTTGGCCAGTGGTTGTGTAGCAACCGGCGACACCAGTGCGCGAGCTGCCCGCCGCGTTGAACGGCGGCCCATTGGGATCTCGGCCAAAGCCGAAAAAGCCGATCAGCGAATTGTCATAGATATAGGCGCGGCCGCCCGCAGTCGCGGTGAGGCGCGGGGTGATGTCATAGCTCGCCTCGCCAAACAGCGCGTAATCGCGGTCGACACGAAATTGCTCGGTCAGCCACAATGTCCCCGGCAAGCCATTGACCGATAAATTGGGGGCGAGCCCCTGCACCTGATAATCCTGGTGAATCTGGTTGGTCTGGCGTTGGAAAAAGCCACCGGCAACCACGCGGAACCGCTCTTCCTGGGGCGAGGCAACGCGGAATTCGTGGCTCATCTTGGTGAAGTGATCGGTGCCAATGATCAGCTGGCGGGAATCGATAT
>JAIERC010000325.1 GCA_019747165.1 Sphingomonas sp.
ATTGGGGCGGACTTCGCACCCTCTATATCAAGGAGGTGCGGCGCTTCTTCAAGGTCCAGCTGCAAACGGTTTGGGCGCCAGCGATCACCACCCTGTTGTTTCTCGTGATTTTCACTGTTGCCACGGGCGGGAAACGCCCTGTCAGCGTGGCGGGTGTCGATGTGCCCTTTGCTGATTTTCTGGCGCCTGGCCTCATCGCCATGGCGATGCTGCAAAATAGTTTTGCCAATTCCAGCTTCTCGCTGCTGGTGGGCAAGATCCAGGGGACCATTGTTGATTATTTGATGCCGCCTTTGTCGACCGGCGAATTGCTGGCGGCGATGGTCGGCGGCGCGGTGACGCGGGCCTGGTGCGTGGGCGGCGCCGTTTTTCTGGCAATGCAGTTCTGGCCCGGCGTCCATCTGGTGCCCCAGCATCCCCTGGCGATTTTGTGGTTCGGCCTCCTGGGTTCTGCATTTCTGGCCTTTGTCGGGGTTCTTACCTCGATGTGGGCGGAAAAGTTCGATCATGCAGCGGCGGTGCAGAATTTCCTGATCGCCCCGCTCACCTTGCTGTCGGGCACATTTTATTCGGTGGACAAGCTTGCCCCCGCCTTCCAGGCGTTCAGCCATATCAACCCGTTTTTCTACATCATTTCGGGCTTTCGATATGGCTTCCTGCTCAACGCGGATTCCAATGTGCTGGTCGGCGGGCTTGTCGTGCTGGGCATTGATATCGCTTTGGGTATCCTGTGCTATCGCCTGCTGCGATCTGGCTGGAAGCTAAAAAATTAGGCTGGTCATAGAGTCCCCCAAAAAATAGGTTTCAAAACAATACTTATGTCGCTATGTTTTCGCCATTGGCGGGGAGAGAGCGATGCGGCAGCGTGTAATGATCAGTACGGTTGCGGTGCTGGCGTTGCTATCGGGTTGTACCAAGGGCGAAACAAGCAACGCCGTTGTCGCTAAAGCGCCGCAAGTGCGGGTCGCTATCGTTGGTGAAAAACGGCAGGCCACACTCATTAACGGTGTCGGCACCGTTGCGCTGCGGCGTGAATCGTCGCTTGGTTTTACCAGCGCGGGCCGGATTGCCCGACTGGCGGTGAATGAGGGCGATATCGTGCGCCCCGGCCAAGTCCTGGCCGCACTCGATTCGACCACGGTTGTTGCCGATCTCAATCGTGCCCGCGCTGAGCGAGAGCGCGCCGCCGCTGAATTTCGTCGCAGTGGCTATTTGCTGGCGCAAGGGTGGATCACGCGGCCACGATTCGAGAGTGCCGAAGCCTCGCTTCGCGCCGCCGATGCCAACGTCAGTGCCGCGCGTTTCCAGGCGACCAACGCCACCATCGTCGCGCCCGGCGGCGGGATTGTCCTCGCGCGGCTGGCTGAACCTGGGCAGGTCGTTGCCGCTGGCACGCCTGTGCTGGTGATTGGTGAGGCGAAAAGCGGCTATGTGCTGCGCGTGCCGTTGTCTGACCGCGATGCGGCACGGCTGCTGCCGGGCGTCCCCGCCACTGTCACGCTGGCGGCGATGGGGAATGAACCAATTGTCGGCAAAGTGATCGAAATCGCCGGGCGCGGCGACCGAGCCACGGGCACGTTCACAGTCGAAATTGCCTTGCCCGCCGATTCGCGGCTCCGCTCCGGTCAGATCGGATCGGCGGCGATTACGTCGAGCAGTGCAAGCGTCACGGCGCTGACTGTGCCGGCGACGGCGGTATTTGCAGCGCGGGCCGGCGAGGGCTTTGTCTATGTGGTTGATCGCGCCACCCGCAAGGTTCGGCTCCACCGCGTCTCGATTGGCGAGGCGACCGATGGCGGCATCGAAGTAACCGGCGGCCTCGATCGGGGCGAGCTGATCGCTACGTCACGGATTGATCGATTGAAAAACGGCATGGCCATCGATCCAATCGGCGCCGCGCGATGAACATTACGGAATTCGCGGTAAGGCGCTGGCAGGTAACCCTGCTGGTCTTTCTGCTGCTTATCACGCTGGGCCTGTCGGCATTTCTGTCGATCCCGCGATCGGTCGATCCGCATTTCCCGATTTCGGCAACGGTGGTGACGGTGATTTTACCCGGCGCGGACGCTGCCGACATGGAGGAAACGGTCGCCAAGCCGCTTGAGGATGTGCTGCAAGGGCTCGACCATGTCCGCGATATCAATTCGACCAGCACCGATGGCGCCGCCGTTGTCACGGTAAACTTCGAACATGGCACCGATGCCGAACAATCGCTCGACCGGGTGGTGCGCGAAGTGAATGCGGTGCGCGATCAGTTGCCTCAGGGCATCCAGCGCATCGCCTTCCGCCGCCCACGCACGACTGAGGCCGGGGTGTTGCAGCTGGCGCTGGTCAGCGATGGGGCGACTTGGCTGCGCATGGCCAAATATGCGGATGACTTACGTGACAAGCTGAACGTCGTGCCCGGTGTTCGATCGACGACGGTCGATGCGCTTGCCCGGCCAGAGGTGCGCGTGGCGATTGATGCCGGGCGGTTGGCCGAGGCGCGGCTGCCGGCATCGGCTGTCGCCAATGCGATCACGCAGGGCGGCATTGATCTCCCGGCCGGCGCGGTGAGCGGATCGGGACGTCGGTTCAATATCGACGCCGGCGGCGCCTATCGTAATGTGGAGGCGGTGCGCGCGGTCACCGTTCGCGCGGGCGACGGTCGTCTGGTGCGGGTTGGTGACATCGCCAAGGTGGACTGGGCCGAAGCCGAACAGCTGCAAATCGCGCGTTTCAATGGCAAATCGGCCTTGTGGGTCACCGTCCGGCAAAAGGACGAAGTTGACGCGGGCACGCTGCGCAATGCGCTGGTCCAGGCGCTTGATGAATATCGGTCGAATTTGCCGCCCGATATCAAGCTGGAGGTCGCGTTCGATCAGAGCAAGGATATCAGCCTGAAGCTGGCGCAGCTCGCGCGCGACTTCGCCATTGCGCTTGGGTTGGTGCTGATCACCATTTTCCCGCTGGGGTTCCGGCCATCGTTGATCGTGATGGTATCGATTCCGCTCAGCCTCGCGATGGGAATATTGCTGCTGTATCTGTTCGGCTATTCGCTCAACCAGATCAGCATATCGGGCTTCATCATTTCGCTCGGGCTGCTGGTCGATGATTCGATTGTGGTGACCGAAAATATCGAACGCCATATCCGCGATGGTGATCCGCCGATCACCGCTGCCGTCAATGGCACGCGCGAAATCGGCGCGGCGGTGATGGGGGCGACGGGGGTGCTGTTGTTCGCCTTCCTGCCGCTGACCTTTCTGCCTGAAGGCGCCGGCGATTTCGTGCGCGGGTTGCCAATGGCGGTGATTCTGACGGTGGCGAGTTCACTTGTCGTGTCACTGACGATCATTCCGTTCATCGCCAGCCGCTTGCTGAAGCCGCATGCGCCCGAAGGCAATGCGATGCTGCGCACGATCATGGGCGGCATCCACCGTTTCTATACGCCAATCTTGCATGCGGCGCTTGATCGTCCGCGCATCTGGTTCTGGGGCGCGCTGACGCTGTGCATCGGCACTTTTGGGCTGGTGCCGGTGCTCGGCTTCAGCCTGTTTCCCTCTGCCGAGACTCCGTATTTCCTGGTGCGTGTCGAAACGCCTGAAGGCAGCAGCATTGCCGCGACTGACAAGGCGGTGCGGGCGGTGTCTGCCATCATCGCCAAGCAAGGTGCTGTCGTTAACCGCATGGAGAATGCCGGGCGCGGTAATCCGCAGATTTTCTACAACATCTTCCCGCGCGAAGAACGCGCGCGGTACGGCGATATCTTCGTGACGATGAAAGAATGGGATGTCCGCCAGAGCCCGAAAATGCTTCGGCAGCTCCGCGAAGGTCTGGCCAATTTCCCGGATGCCCGCGTCACGGTGGTCAATTTCGAAAACGGCCCGCCAGTCGAGGCACCGGTCGCGGTGCGCGTGCGTGGACCGCAACTGGCGACGCTGAAAAAGCTGTCGGATCAGGTGATCCACGAAATGGAACAGGTGACGGGTCTGCGCGATATCGACAGCCCGGTCGCCTATGACCGGGTCGATATGGATTTGGGCCTGGATGACGCAAAGGCTGGCTTGCTGGGCGTTGCCCCGGGCGAGGCGCGCCGCGCCGTCAGGCTCGCGATCAGCGGTGAACAGGTCAGCCGGTTGCGCGATGCAGAGGGCGATAGCTGGCCCGTCACCGTTCGGCTGCCGCTGCCCGGCAACCAGCCCGTCTCAGCGCTCGGCCAGGTCTATGTGCCGACCTTGGCTGGCGGCAGCATCCCGTTGCTCGAAATTGCGACCCCCAAGCTCAAAAGCGTGCCCCCGCAGATTACCCGTTACAAATTGCAGCGGACGGTGACGATCACCGCCTATAATCAGCCGGGCCAGCTCACTTCGAAGCTGACGACGCAAGTGGAAAAGCGGCTAAAGAATATAGTTTTGCCGGAAGGGTATAGCCTTAGCCTGGGTGGCGAAGCAGAGGCGGCAGCGCGCAATTTCTCCGGGCTCGGGCCGATCATCCTGCTGGCTACCTTTGGGATTATCGGGGTTCTGGTGCTTGAATTTGGCCGGTTCAAGGAAACAGCGGTGGTGGCGGGCGTCGTGCCGCTCGGCACGTTCGGCGGGCTTGTTGCCTTGCTGGTGACAGGTAATTCGCTGTCGTTCCTGGCGATCATCGGTTTCGTTGCGTTGATTGGTATCGAGATCAAGAATTCGATCCTGCTGGTCGATTTCACGACGCAGTTGCGCGATCGCGGCATGGCTTTGCGTGAGGCGATCGAAAAAGCGGGCGAGATCCGCTTTCTGCCGGTGCTGCTCACCTCGGTAACGGCGATTGGCGGGTTGATGCCGCTCGCGCTGGGCGGCTCTGCGCTTTATTCGCCGCTTGCCTGGGTGATCATCGGCGGCTTGATCAGCTCCACCTTCCTCAGCCGGATCATCACGCCAGTCATGTATCTGCTCGCGGTGCGTGGTGACGAAGCGCGCGCGGTGGCGGCGGGCGGCACGGGTGTTGCGCTCGCCCGGCACACACCGTAAAAGTCCGCTTCAGGCGACCGGCTTGGGTCGCCTTTTTGCGTTAAGGGAGCCTTGCCATGCCGATTACCCCGCTCATGCCCGTCTATCCGCGGTGTGATGTGCGTCCGGTGCGTGGTGAGGGCTGCTACCTGATCGGCGAGCGCGGTGAGCGCTATCTCGATTTCGCGAGCGGCATCGCGGTCAATGCGCTGGGCCATGGCCACCCGCATCTGGTCAAGGCGATTGCCGATCAGGCCGCGACGCTGATGCATGTGTCGAACCTCTACGGCTCGCCGCAGGGCGAAAAACTCGCGCAGCGGATCGTTGACAACAGCTTTGCCGACACGGTGTTCTTCACCAATTCGGGCACCGAGGCAGTCGAATGCGCGATTAAGGCCGCGCGCCGCTATCATTATGTCAACGGCAACCCGGAGCGGAACACGCTCATCACCTTCAACAATGCGTTTCATGGCCGCACGATGGGCGCGATTTCGGCGACCAACCAGGCCAAGATGCGCGACGGGTTCGAACCGCTGCTGCCGGGTTTCGCCTATGCGCCCTTCAACGACCTCGCCGCCGCGCTGGCGCTGGTCAACGACACCACCGCTGG
>JAIERC010000267.1 GCA_019747165.1 Sphingomonas sp.
GCAGGACAAAGTGGCGGTCAAGCCGCATGCCGGGCCGGTGCTGCACGCGATCCACTATCTGCTTGGCACGCAGAGCCTCGATCAGCTCCAGCGGTTTCGCGGGCTGGGCGGCGCACAAAGCTATCCTTCGCGCACCAAGGATCGGATCCCGGTTGATTTTTCGACGGGGTCGGTTGGGCTTGGCGTCGCGATCACGGCTTTTTCCAGCCTGGTGCAGGATTATCTGATCGCGCATGGCGCGCTGGCAGAGGGGCAGGCCGGGCGGATGATCGCGCTGATGGGGGATGCCGAACTTGATGAGGGCAATATCTATGAATGCCTGATCGAGGGATATAAACATGATCTTCGCAATTGCTGGTGGGTGGTCGATTATAACCGCCAGTCGCTCGATCATACGACGGCGGACCGGATGTTCCGCCGCTTCGACGATATTTTCGAAACCTGTGGCTGGCGTGTCCTGACGCTGAAATATGGTGTGCAGCAGCGCGCCGCGTTCGACCGACCCGGTGGCCAATCGCTCCAGCAATGGATCGATACCTGCCCCAATGCCGATTTTGCGGTGCTGACCTATCAAGGGGGTGCAGCGTGGCGGGCCCGGCTGATGGCCGATATCGGCACCAGGCCCAATGTCGCCAAATTGCTCGGCAGCTATGACGATGCAGCGCTGGCAGCATTGATGACCAATCTTGGCGGGCATTGCATGGAAACGCTCTGCGCCGCGTTCGACAGCGCCGATGATGATCGGCCAACCTTGTTCATTGCCTATACGATCAAAGGCTATGGCCTGCCACTTGCCGGCCATAAGGACAATCATTCAGGGATGATGAACCCGCCGCAGATTGCGGTGTTGCGCGACAGCCTGGGGATTGCGGCGGGCGAGGAATGGGCCCCCTTTGGCGGGCTGGGTGATAATGTGGCGGCGCAGCTAAAGGCGTTTATCGATCGCAGCGCGCTCGCCCGGCGATTGCCTGAGCCGCGCCCCCCCGCCGTGCCGGTGCCAGCGCGACTGCCGGTGCCCGACGGCGCGGAGTTATCCACCCAGGCAGCTTTTGGGCGGATCCTGCTCGATCTCGCCAAATCGGGCGAGCCCTTGGGCGATCGGATCGTCACGACAGCGCCCGATGTGACCCAGACCACCAATCTCGGCGGCTTCGTCAACCAGCGCGGGCTGTTTCGTCGCCAGGCGCTCGCCGATGTGTTCCGCGCTGCCAATATCCCCTCGGCACAGAAATGGTCTGGCCACGCCGCCGGCCAGCATATCGAATTGGGAATCGCCGAGAATAACTTCTTCCTGGTTCTCGCCGCATTGGGGCTGGCCGGGCCGCATTTCGGGACAAGGCTGATCCCGGTTGGTACCGTCTATGATCCCTTCATCGCGCGCGGGCTCGATGCGCTTAACTATGCCTGTTATCAGGATGCGCGCTTTCTGCTGGTCGGCACGCCGTCCGGGCTGACCTTGGCGGGGGAAGGGGGCGCGCACCAATCGATCAACACGCCGCTGATCGGCATGGGCCAGCCGGGGCTGACCTATTATGAACCCGCCTTTGCCGACGAGCTAACGCTGATCATGCGGCACGCCTTTGCGCACCTTCAGGCGGAAGACGGCGAATCGGTTTATTTGCGGCTGAGCACGCGCACCATTCCGCAGCTGTCGCGCGATGACGATGATTGGGAAGCCGGCGCGTTGCAGGGCGGTTACTGGTTGCGCAAGCCCGGCCCAGGGGCTGAGGCGGCGCTGGTGTTCAGTGGCGCCGTCGCGCCCGAGGTGCTGGCCGCCTATGCGGAGTTGGCTGACGATCTTCCGGGGCTTGGGGTTTTGAACATCACTTCGCCCGATTTGCTCCATCGCGGCTGGTCGGCGCGGCGCGCGGCGCGCTGGACCGGGACGCCGCCGGCCCCCGCCTATGTGGAGACATTGCTGTCGGCCTTGTCGCCCGCGGCAGGATTGGTGACGGTGATCGATGGATCGCCCGGCGCGCTGTCCTGGCTTGGCGGGGTGCGCGGGATGCGGGTGAGCCCGCTGGGGGTCGATCGCTTTGGCCAGACCGGGGACTTGCCCGATCTCTATCAGCGCTATCGGCTCGATACAGCGGCGATTGTCGATGCGGCGGCGGAGTTGTTCCTGGGTTGAACCCCGCTGAACGGGATCTGCCTGGGGTCGCCTTGCTTCACGGGTTGCTTACCATTGCTGCGCTATCAACACCGGGATGTTGCACGATCCTTCTCTAGCGCGCGCGGTGGCAACCGATCCGCGACCGGCATCCGGCGTCAGTAGCGGTGTGGGGATGGCCGGCTTGGCGGGCTTGCTTGCTTGGGTGGTTGTTGCCCGCTGGTTCGGGCTCGATGGGCCCTATTCGGCGCTGGTCAATGTCGCGGCCTGCGGCTTGCCGATGATTTTGTGGTCGGTGTTTGTCGATAAGGTGCACCGCCGCCCGACGACTGGCATCGACTGGTCAAGCACCACGAGCTGGCGCGAGACGCTCGACATCAGCCTCACCAAGCTTGCCGGATTATGGGCGACCTGGGCCGGCATTGCGCTGATTTATGGCACCGCGCGCTTCTATTGGGACATGCAATGGGCGGATTACCCCTTTGCAATGAAGATGCTGGGGGCGGCAGCGCCGATCCTGTTTGTCGGCTCTATTCCCTATGTGATCTGGCTCGATCGTAAGTTGGTGGCACCAAAGGATGGGGCCTGGGCGCTGGGCAGCTGGCTGATGGGAACGGGAGAGGCCGATCCCCAGATGATTTTCGCGCATCTGCGCAGCTGGGCGGTCAAGGCGTTTTTCTTCGCGTTCATGCTGGCGATCGTCCCGCCCGGCTTTGGCAATTTCATCCGCGCCGATTGGCAACAGGTGCTGCATGATCCGATCGCGCTGGCCAACTGGCTGATCACGCTGATGTTCGTGATTGACGTCGCCTTTGCGACCGTTGGCTATGTGCTGACGATGCGCCCGCTCGACGCGCATATCCGCAGCGCCAATCCCCATGCCGAAGCATGGATGGCGGCGTTGATTTGCTATCCGCCCTTTTCACTGATGGCCAATGGCGGCGTGCTCGATTACCATCCCGGCACTGCCGATTGGACGCATTGGTATGCCAACCAGCCCGTGCTGCTGGCGATTACTGGCGCGGTTTTAGTCGGGCTGACGGCAATTTATGCCTGGGCGACGGTTGCCTTTGGCCTGCGTTTTTCGAACCTGACGCATCGCGGCATTTTGACGCACGGTCCCTATGCCTGGTCGCGACACCCCGCCTATCTCTCCAAAAACCTGTTCTGGTGGATCGCCACGGTGCCATTTCTCAGCACCGGCTCGCTCGTCGATGCTGCACGCGCGACACTATTGCTGGCGGTGGTGTCGGGCATTTATTACTGGCGCGCCCGGACCGAGGAGAAGCATCTCCGCGACGATCCTGACTATCAGGCCTATTCGGACTGGATGGTGCGCAACGGCCCGGTGCCGCGCTTCTTCGGCTGGGTGTCGGGATCGCCAGCCAGGTCCGATCAGAAGCGCATTTCCTCATAAATTCGGCTGACATCGCCGCCCCATTCGCCGTGATAGCGATCGAGCAGCAACTGGGCGGGTACCTTGCCTGAGCGGACGATTTCGCGCAGCGGATCGAGAAACCCTGTCTCGTTGCTGCCGCCAGCATCGGTGCGGGCGCGGGCGGCGAGCCCGGCATGCGAGATGTCGAGCACCTGGCCTGCGATATCGCGCAACGTACCACCGCCGGGCAACGGCGCATCAAGCGCGAGCTTGGGCACCGATGAGCGCAGCAACTCGCGTTCCTCCATTGACCAGCCTTTGACCAGATCCCACGCCGCATCGAGCGCGCCTTGATCATAAAGCAGCCCAACCCAAAAGGCCGGCAACGCGCAAATGCGGTTCCACGGTCCGCCATCGGCGCCGCGCATTTCGAGAAAGCTCTTCAGCCGCACCTCTGGGAAGGCGGTCGAAAGATGATCGTTCCAGTCGTCGGTGGTCGGCAATTCGCCGGGGAGGACTGACAGATCGCCCTTCAAAAAGTCGCGAAAACTAAGCCCCGCCGCGTCGATATATTTCCCATCGCGATAAACGAAGTACATCGGCACATCGAGCGCATAGTCGGTGTAGCGGTCATAGCCAAAGCCGTCTTCGAAGACGAAAGGCAGCATGCCGGTTCGTGCAGGATCAGTATCGGACCAGATATGGCTGCGATAGGACAGCATCCCGTTCGGCTTGCCCTCGGTAAAGGGCGAATTGGCGAACAGCGCGGTGGCGAGCGGCTGCAGGGCTAGGCCGACGCGAAATTTTTTCACCATATCGGCTTCAGACTGATAGTCTAAATTAACCTGTATGGTACAGGTGCGCAACATCATGTCGAGCCCCATGCTGCCAACGCGTGGCATGTGGCGCAGCATGATCGCATAGCGGCCCTTGGGCATGATCGGCAGCTCGGCGCGCGTCTTGTCGGGCCACATACCCAGCCCCAAAAACCCGATGCCAAAGCGCTCACCGATCTTCAGCACCTGTTCGAGATGGCGACCTGTTTCGGCGCAGGTCTGGTGAAGATTATCGAGCGGCGCGCCTGACAGTTCGAACTGGCCGGCCGGCTCCAGGCTGACGCTGCCATCGCTGCCGTTCAGCGCAATGACCTTCCCGCCTTCCATTACCGGTTCCCAGCCGAATTCGGTTAGCGCCATCAGCAGGTCGCGGATGCCGCCGGCTTCGTCATAGGAAGGGGCGCGATGATCGTTCAGCGCATAGACGAATTTCTCGTGCTCGGTGCCGATTCGCCAGCGCTCGGGCGGCTTTTCGCCCTTGGCGAAGCTCGCAATGAGTTGGTCGCGGTGTTCGATGACCGCCGATTTGTTGCTGGTGACGGTCTTCGTGCTCATGGATCGCGCCTTTAGCCGGGGGCGCGGCGGGACGCTAGTGCTCGTCCCTTGTGCTGCTGAAACCAATTATTGCCAGTCGCCCGCCGCGGTCATCCAAATAGCGACCGCTGCGGCCGCCGCCGTGTCGGCGCGCAGGATGCGGGGCCCCAGCGAAATGCCGATTGCGGCGGGGTGCGCGCGGATCTCGTCGCGTTCGCTGTCATCAAAGCCACCTTCGGGACCGATCAAAATGCCGGCCGGTCCGGGATGCGATTGCATGGCGTCCAAGGCAGGCAGCCCGCCGGTTTCGTCCGCAAAAAACAACATGCGATTGGCGGGCCAGTCGCGCAGCAGGGCGGGCAGCTTAATGGGGTCGGTCAGACTCGGCAGCGCGGTTCGCCCGCATTGCTCGGCGGCTTCAATCATGTGCGCGCGCAAGCGATCGAGATTGAGTCGATCGACCACCGTTCGCCGCGTCAGCACTGGCATGACCCGGTCGACCCCCAATTCGCAGGCTTTTTCAACCAGCCAGTCGATTCGCCCTTTTTTCAGCGGTGCAGCGCAGAGCCATAAATCGGGGACGATTTCGCATTCGCGCAGCTTTTCGGCGACGTTCAGCGTCAGGTCGCGCTTGCCCAGCGACTCGACGATCCCCAGCCATTCGCCGCTGGTGCCGTCGAACAATTTCACAGGATCGCCATGTTTGGTCCGCATCACCG
>JAIERC010000495.1 GCA_019747165.1 Sphingomonas sp.
TGGTGGGGCATGCCCCACCACCAGCAGCACCTAAATCTCCACCGAAAATTACACCACGAGCGCGGACGCTAACTTCCTTGGAAGGTTGGCCGCTAGAAGCGCGCTTTTGGAAGGGCGTTCGAACACAACCCTTGCGTGCACCGTGATGGTCAGGCGTGGCCTTTCGGCTAGGCATTGTGCGTAACCATTCTCGACTTCAAATCGTTGGCCTTACAGCCCTTCGGGGAGTACGGCGTTGCCGAGCATCGATCCAGCGGGCTGCTTCTTCATCAGCGAATTATGCTACTCACCTCCGATGCCGCCGCACCTTGGAGACTTCCAGACGGCCCAACTGCACCTTGCAATTGGGCAAGTCGGCCGGATAACCTCGGAGTGACGGTAAACGCTGGCATTCAGCACCCGCGACGGCGGTTATCAGGAACGTTTTCGCCGAGAGTGATGCAAGAGGACCGGGATTTGCATGGGGAGCGCGAGCAAGTAAACCACGCCTCAGGTATGGGCCGCCGGATTAAAGGCGGCGATGATCGGACATGGCCCGGTGTCCTCTGCGGCACAGGCTTCTGCCAGACGCACCAAGGCTCCGCGCATGGTTTGCAACGTCGCAATCTTTTCGTCGAGCGCCGCGATCCGACTGTTGGCGAGCGCCTGCGCTGCCGATCGGTCAGACGTTTCGAGATCCAAAAGGGTAGAAATCTCATCGAGCGTGAAGCCGGCCATCTGGGCCGCGCGAATTGAGCGCAAACGATCAAGGTCATCGGTGCCATAGCGCCGCGGGCCATGATCACGCGGCGGCTCAGCGACCAGGCCGCGCCGCTGGTAATAACGGATCGTTTCAACGTTTACGCCGCCCGCACGGGCGAGTCGCCGATTTTCATAAACCTGCTTGATCCCGTATCATGGTACGGAGTTTATAGCGATGGCATTGTCAGCGAATCAAAGGAAATCGCAGTGCCCCAATCAGCAAGATCCGCCGTGCTCTACCGAATGGTCATGCCCGGCCACACCTGCCCTTATGGCCTGAAGGCAAAGCACCTGCTCTCCTCGCGCGGGTATCGGGTAGAGGATCATCACCTGACAACGCGCGAAGAAACCGACGCATTCAAAGCCGAGCATGGCGTGATCAGCACGCCGCAAACCTTCATCAATGGGCAGCGGATCGGCGGCCACGATGACCTCCGCCGCTTTTTCGGCCTCAAGGTCGCTGACCCAAATGTCACCACCTATCGCCCTGTTGTTGCGCTATTCACGATGACAGCGTTGATGGCAGTCGCAACCGGAATTGCGACTGACGGCCAAGCGGTCAGCATCAGCGTGGCAGAATGGTTCATCGCCTTCTCAATGTGTGTGCTGGCGCTGCTCAAGCTGCAAGATGTCGAGAAATTTGCGACCATGTTCCTCAATTATGACCTGCTGGCGCAGCGCTGGGTGCCCTATGCGCGCTTCTACCCCTTCGCTGAGGGTCTCGCCGGCGTTCTGATGGTGGCAGGTGTGCTACATTGGGTCTCGATCCCGGTGGCCCTCTTCATCGGCACGATCGGCGCGGTTTCTGTGTTCAAGGCGGTCTACATCGACAGGCGCGAGCTCAAGTGCGCATGTGTCGGAGGATCGAGCAACGTTCCGCTCGGTTTCGTGTCGCTGACCGAGAACCTGTTGATGATCGCAATGGCGCTTTGGATGGCAGGCAAGATGGTCGTCTGACGATCTCTGAAGAGAACGTATACGTCGGATAGAACGCGTGACACAGCACTCCGCTGACCAACGAAAAATGCGCCCTATTGCCGCAGCGCCCGTAGAACGTTGGGGTATAATGAAAGACACTTAATGGAAGGAACAAGTCGCCTTCCGGCAATACCGGTCAGTGGGAATGCCTCCCCTCAACGACGGCTAGATCCCAACTTTAGCCGCGTCTAGCGCCCTATGAACGCACGACCGTTTTCAAGAAGGCGCAGGTTGCAAAGGACCGTATGACATGGTGTCGAAAGCTGACAGGCAGGTAACTTCCAGAAGGCAGGCAAAGCCGCCGTGCCGCTTTCGGGATCGCGGTTCAGCCCCGCTTATGGCAGCAGGTGGGTGGAAAGCGGAAAGCGAAAAGCGGAAAGCCTCTATCGAGCCCTATCGAAGTGTGGCTCAGTAGCCGCAAACGCCTCATGCGAGCAAAAGATTGAGGCAGTTGGAACGTCCCGTTATCTTCAGCCCGGGAGAAACTCGCGTTGAGCGATATGCTTTATCTCGCCTAATCAGGTGATGCGCTTAGGAGCGCGAACCGTGCGCTCGTTTTCGACATTGCCAGTGTTCAATGTCGTGTTCGGTTCAAGGAGCACCACATGGCATTCTTCGCTCAGCGCCTCTGGGCGGTGTTCAACGCCCCTCGGGACGATGATGAATTCCCCAGGGTCTAAATCGACCTCCCGGTCGCGAAATCCCATCCTGAGCCGCCCTTGCACTACTAGGAAGAGCTCATCCTCGTTTTCATGATGATGCCAGTGGAATGGCCCTCGGAACTTCGCTAGTTTGATCTGTGCGTTATTGATGTCGCCAGCGACCTTAGGGCACCAAGGCTCTGAAAAGGTAGAAAATGCTTGCGCTAGGTTGACCTTGTTCATCCGAAACCTCCCACTATCTTGCCTCTGAACACCGACCAAAATAGCCAGTAAACTGTGACGCTGAAGCCGCCGCGACCTTATAGAAAGCTTAGCGAAGATGCTACTGGCAGCAATGGGGTCGGATTGCGAATTTCCGCTTCCAGGGAGAAACCGGCTGAAGCTGCCGGTCTGCGCTTTAGGCTTTCTTGACCTGGCAATCGGTTGGGGCAGGGCAGGCGCCTGAATTCCCGCCTCTCAAATGGCGGCGGCATCATCCAGCCCATGCGGCATAATCGGGCATTGTATGCATGGCGCGCAGGCGGGGTTCGGACAGGGCTGCCGGGATAGACCGGAGCGCTGCACGCAGGATGAACCGCGCTGCAGCCGGTCCATGAGCGCCGAGCCGGCCAAGGGCCGATTCCCGCACGAACATCCGAGCCCGCTTGAGGCGAAGGCGCTCGTAATGATGCGCGACCTGCGACGGCGTGACAGCGGCGGCGATGGCCTGAAGCGCGGCGGCATCCTCCAGCCCCTGACAGGCGCCCTGACCAAGATTGGGCTCCATTGCATGCGCAGCATCCCCGACCCGGATGATCCCGGGGGCGTAGAGTGTCTTCGGCGGCGGCTTGGCATGGACGGCGAACGGGATAAGCGCATCGGGCGTGGTTGCCGCAATCGCCTCGGCGATCGGGGATGGCCAGCCTTCGGCGGCGGCGGCGCAGGCGGCAAGATCGGGCATGGCGGCATCGGCAGGCTGGGTGCGCATCAGGAACCAGTAGCGGCGGTTGTCCGGCAGTTCGAACACGCCGAAGCGCTGGTGCTTGCCCCAGTATTCCGCCGCTACGCCGCCAAGGTCCGGCCCCGCGACCGGGCCCGACAGCGCTAGCACCCCGCCATAGCCTGCATAGGGGGGCGCCGATCCCACACTGCTCGGCGCGCGGATGCCGCCAGCGTCAACCACCAGACCACAGGCCAGCGGCTCGCCGCTCGCCAGCGTCACCCGCCCTAGGGCAACCTCGCTGACCTCACAGCCGAGCCGCAGCCGATCTGGCCCCAGCGCCACCAGCAGCGCATTCTGAAGCGCGGTCCGGGTCGCCAGCAGCATCTGCCGGATCGGCGCGGCGGCGGCGGTGACCGCGCCGAGGATACCGAGGCGCGCCATCGCCGCACAGGCATTGGGCCACAGGCTAAGCGCGGCGCCCATCGGTTCGATCCGCGGCGCACGCTCCAGCACTGTGACCTCCCACCCGGCATTGGCGAAGGCGATGCCCGATGCCAGCCCGGCTATCCCGCCGCCGACGATGATCGCTCTGGGCATGTCCGCGTTCCTTGCCGGTGCTTGCTAACGCGCGCCGATGAAGGCCGCGAGCGCCGCGCGCCCGTCGGCCGATTCCAGCGCACCGCCATGGCCTACCGGCACGGGCGCGAAGGTCACTTTCGTCCCGCCAGCCTCGAGCGCCTGCTGGAACTCCCGCATACGCACGGGCCGGATGACCTTGTCTTTGGTGCCCGACAGCAGCAACACCGTAGCGCGGGCCGCCACTACATAACCCTGATAATCGAAGGCATCCAGCGCCGGGTCGAGCCGCAGCTTCACGAAGGGCTTGGCGAGGCCGGGCACGAAATCGCGCCCGACCGCCTGATAATCAGCGGCGCTCCCTTCGATGATCAGTCCGGCAAGCGCGCCCGCTTGCGCCAGCGACGCCGTCATGGCGCCGCCGAACGACAGCCCATAGGCGTAAGTCGGGCCGCGCCCTATCCACCCTTTCGACTTCAGCCGGTCGATCATCGCCGGGCCGAAGGCGGCGGCTGCCGCTGCGATCGTGGGGGGCAGGGTGGTGCCGCCGCGGCCGGGATAGTCATAGAGGATGATGTCAGCCCCAGTCACCTCGGCAAGGCGCGCGGCCATCCGGCTTGTGCCCTCGGAATCGACGAAGCCGCCATTGCCCGCGCTGTAGATGATCGCGGTCTCGCTGGCGGGATTATCCAGCCTGACGGTGCGAACCGCGCCCAATTCCCCGAGAGGCAGCAGCGTGTCCGTGGCGGTGTAGCCGTCCGGCACCGTCAGAACGGCATCGGGTGCGGCGAGGCTTGCGCTGGGGTGGAAGCTCGTTCGCGAGATCACCGCCGAGCAGCCGCTAAGGCTAAGACCGAGCGCGGCGACCATCATTGCAGATTTGCAGGAAATCACATCGGCCTCTGTCGGAGCTCAAGCCCAACCAATGCGATAGGAGATGGTTCCGCGATCCGTTCAGCGCGCCGAACGTGAGGCCGGTCAAGGCGCGGCAGTGAGGCCTGAGCATACGCCATTGACCTATGTGTCAATGGCGTATATATGACGCACATGACGACCTTGCAGACCGTTGTTGAACTGCCTGAGTTCCAGCGGCGCGCCAAGGCCATCATGAGCGATAGCGAACGCATGAGCCTCATCGGCTACATCGCGGCAAACCCGGAAGCGGGCGTGTCGCTGGGCGGTGGATTGCGCAAGGTCCGGATCCCGCGTGAAGGTGGCGGCAAAAGCGGTGGTTACCGAACCATCTATGTCTTCGGCGGCCGGCATATGCCGATCTACTTGATCACCGTCTTTGCCAAGAACGAGAAGGACAATCTGACGAGGGCCGAGCAGGCAGCAGCGGTGGAACTGAGCAAGACCCTGATAGCAACCTATGGAGATCGATGATGAGCACGGCTTACGAGAGCATCATGCAGGGACTGAACGAGGCGCTGGACCATGCCCAGGGCAAGGAGGCTGGCGCGCGCGTGCACGCCATCGAAGTGCCGGTCGTGGATGTCGCGGCAATCCGGGCCCAGACAGGCCTGTCGCAAGGCGCGTTTGCGCGCAGCATTGGTGTCGCCAAGGGCACATTGCTCAATTGGGAGCACGGCCGCCGGCAACCGACCGGTCCGGCGCAGGTGCTCCTGGCGATGATCGCCCGCAGGCCGTCGCTGGTCAGCGAGCTTCTGCGCTAAGGTCAGCGCAGAGCTTTTCACCGGTGCTGCTCGTGCC
>JAIERC010000402.1 GCA_019747165.1 Sphingomonas sp.
CCAGCTGCGCGAAAGCGGGATTGGCGATGTCGGCATCGGCAAAAATGTCGGCCAGATGATGAGCATGTTGGGCGGCAGGCTCGGGGCCTATCGCGAGGCATTGGCTAGCGGTGATCTGGCGCCTGCGTTGCGACGTAACCTGTATCGCGGGAACGACCCTGGTGCGAACGCGCTTGGCCATGTCAGCGCTCAATTGCTTGCGTTGCGCGATTGGCTAGCCGGACAAGAGTCGGCAGCAATATTGGCGGGGCAGATCGGATGACGTCGCCCGACGCAAATCAGCCCGAATTTCACCGGCCCGAAAGAATTGAGACGATTGGCGATGGCAAGCGCGTCATTGCGGTTGCAGCCAATGCCGCCGAACGCACAGCCCTTGCGACGCGGTTCGGTCTGATCGAGATTGTTCGGCTCAACGGCGACTATTCGGTGGCAAGGACTCCGGCTGGGATTATTGCGGCGGGGCGGGTTACCGCTGACGTGATTCAGGCTTGTGTTGCCACGGGCGAGCCGCTCTCTGCACGAATCGATGAGCAGGTCGCCTTGTGCTTCGTCGCTGAAACCCACGCCGATCACCCTGCGGAAGAGATTGAGTTAAGCCTCGACGCCCTGGACATCATCCCGTTTGACGGCGCGGCGATTGATTTGGGTGAGGCCACCGCCGAAACGATGGCGCTGGCGCTAGAACCCTTTCCGCGCAGTCCCCATGCCGAAGCGATTCTGCGTAAAGTCGGCGTGCTGACTGAAGAGGAAGCCGGGCCGTTCGGGGCGTTGGCGGGGCTGAAGGCTAAGCTTGAAGAGAAAAAGCCTTAATCCTCGCTGTCCGGACCAAGGCTGGGATCGAGATCACGCGGACGGACAAAGCGCGTTAGGGTGGCGGGATGGGATGGAACATCGGCCCAGCTGTCACAGGCAAAGACAAGCTCGGCCAGCGTTGCCGTCGGGAACTTAATCTCGACCTCGTCACGTAAATCGGCTTCTTCACCTTCGGGGACCAGCATTAGGACCAAATCCTCAAGCCCTGGATTATGCCCCACCAGCAGCACCCGCTCCACCCCTTCGGGTAAGACAGTCACCAGATCAAGCAGGGTTGCCGCAGAGGCAAGATAGACCCGCCGCTCCCATTCAGGCGCAATCGGCTGGCCATAGCCGGCGGCGAGATGATCAAGCGTTTCGACGACGCGCACAGCAGGCGAAGCGATAACGTGATCAAAGGTGATCGCCTGCGCCTGCAAATAAGTGCCTATCTGCGCGGCGGCGCGTTTGCCGCGTGGGTTCAGCGCCCGATCAAAATCGCGCGCCGCCGGGTCATCCCAACCGGACTTGGCATGTCTGAGCAGTGTCAGCGTCTTCATGCCCACTCCGTTTCAGGCCTCACTCTTTGCCTCATGCCCCAGCAGCGTGACGGATGAAAGACGCCTCGTGACCCGAATCACCGCTTCATCGAGCGTGACGCGGACAATCGGCACGCCAGGCGGGAAGGCGCTCAGCAGGCGCGAGGGCATCGCAGCGGAGAGCAACACAAAGGCACCACGATCATCCGCGCGTCGGATCAGCCGACCAAAGGCCTGCGCCAAGCGGGCGCGGACGAAGCGATCGTCATAGGCAGCGCCACCCCCGGCCAGCCGCCTTGCGCTATGCAAAACGGTCGGTTTCGCCCAGGGCACGCCCTCCATCACCACCAGCCGCAGCGACCGGCCCGGCACATCAACACCATCGCGCAACGCATCGGTGCCGAGCAGCGAGGCGCGCATGTCATCGCGGAAGATGTCGACCAGCGTGCCGGTGTCGATCGGATCGACATGTTGCGCATGCAGCGACAGCCCCTCGCGCGCCAGCCGATCCGCAATTCGCGCATGGACCGCGCGCAGCCGCCGGATGGCGGTGAACAGCCCCAGCGTGCCGCCCCCCGCCGCGACGATCAGCCGGGCATAGGCATTAGCGAGCGCACCAGTATCGCCGCGCTTCACATCCGTGACGATCAGCACTTCGGCGGCATTGGCATAATCGAACGGACTCGGCGCATCGAAATGCGCCGCCGCATGCGCGAGGTGATGCGCGCCGGTGCGGGCGTCTGCCACCGACCAGTCGCCACCGCCCTTGAGCGTTGCCGAGGTGATCAGCACGCCCTGTGCCGGTTTCAGCACAATTTCGGCAAAGGGCCGGGTCGGATCGAGCCAGCGGCGGTGGATGCCGATGTCATATTCGCGGCCCTCGACGCGTTCGACCGCCAGCCAATCGACGAAGTCAGGATCGGTCGGGCCGCCGACGCGCGACAGCAGCGCTAGCCAGGCCGCAACGGTATCGGCGCGCCACGCGAGCGAGGCGATTGCCCCTTCGATCCGCGCCCGCGCTGGGCCGTCCAACCAATCGGGGCCATCGGTCAGCACCGCTTCAAGCCGCCGACCGAGCGCGACCAGCGGACGATAGAGCGCATCGAGCGCTTGGCCCGCCTGCCCCGCCGCGTCGATCAGCGCAGCATCGGGCTCGGCGAGCTCGGTTTCCAAGCCATAGCCCGCATCTTCCTTGCTATCATCGCGCGCATAGACGAGCCCGCGCACCGCCGCGAGCAAGGACTCGATTGCCCCAAAGGGCTGCCCCTCGCCGATTCGAGCGAGCCAGCCATCCGACGGCAACGCCCGCACCGCCTCGGCCGCCTCGGCAATCGCGCGTGCACCCTCCGCATCATAGCTCGCGACGTCCGATAGCCGCGCCGCCAGCCCGCGCCGCCGCCCGCGGCCGCCGCTTTCCGGCCCCGTCACCCAGCGGCGCAATTCGATCGTCTCCTGCCCGGTCAGCGCGGTCGCGAACATCGAATCGGCGGCGTCGAACAGATGATGCCCCTCGTCGAACACATAGCGGCTGGGGCGGGTGGCAGTCTCACGTCCCCGTGCTGCATTGACCATCACCAACGCATGATTGGCGATGACGATATCGGCGTCCGCACTCGCTCTTGCTGCCTTTTCGATGAAGCATTTGCGGTAATGCGGGCAGCCGGCATAGACGCACTCGCCGCGCCGGTCGGTGAGCGCGGTGGGGCCGTTGCGGCGGAACAGGGTGGGCAGCCAGCCCGGCAGATCGCCGCCGACCATGTCGCCATCGGCGCTATAGGCCGCCCAGCGCGCGACAAGCTGCGCGAGCACCGCTGCGCGGCCCTGAAACCCGCCCTGCAGCGCATCCTCCAGATTGAGCAGGCAGGCATAATTCTCGCGGCCCTTGCGCGTCACTACCTTGGCACGGCGAACGGCGGCATCGGGAAAAAGGCGGGCGCTTTCATGCCCCAATTGCCGCTGCAGCGTCTTGGTGAAGGTGGAGACCCACACCGCCCCGCCCGCCTGCTCGGCCCAGAGCGAAGCGGGGGCGAGATAGCCGAGCGTCTTACCGATGCCCGTCCCCGCCTCAGCCAGCACCAGATTAGGCGAATCGCGCATCATGCGCGACGCAAAGGCGTTGCTGGCCGCCTCGGCAAAGGCGCGCTGGCCGGGGCGCTGTTCAGCGTCGCTCCCGGTCAACGTGGCGAGCCTGGCTTGGGTCTCGCCCGGATCAAGCGTCACCGTGCGCGGGGCAGGGCGGGGCGCGCCTTCGTTCCATTCAGGCAGCTTGGAGAACAGCCAGCGCTCGGCCGTTTCGGGCTTGGCGATCCGATCCGCCAAGGCAGGCACCCACGGCCAGCGTAGCCGGGCCAGCGCCTGCAGCGACGTCCACGCCCCCTCGCGCTCTGGCCAGTTGTCCTGCGTCTGAACGATCAGCGCCGCTGCCGCCGCCCGCACGAACGGCGCGACTGCATCATCGCGCACCGGCTCGTCGAGCCCGGTCGCGCGCGCAAGGCCGCGCGGAGTCGGCACCATGAACTGCGCGGGCCGCAGAAACGCAAACAATTCCAGCAGATCGAGGCCCGACAGCTCGGGATAGCCCAGCCGCTGGCCCACCAGAGCCGCATTGAGCATGATCATCGGCGTATCGGCCGCAAGCCTGACGGCCTCACCCCGGCCGACCTGCCGCGTTTCGCCCTCATGCGCGATCCAGATGCCGCTATGGCTGGCGTGAAGGGCTGGATAGGGCAGCGGGTTCGACACCTCGCCTGCCTAGCGCAGACGGAACGAAAGAGAAACGGCGATTGCATTCGCCATTCGCCCGGCTATGCAAGGGGCATGGCTGCGTAAACCCACCCGCCTTGCGATCCGCAAGGCACCAAAGCGCGATCCGTCGGCTGGCCGACGGATCGACCGTTTTTATCCGCGCCTGACACTTTCAGGCGCGACCAGGTGGATTTTATCTCATGAGCAATCAACTCTGCGTGCGCACGATGGTGCGCGACGATCTCCCCGCTATCGTTCCCGTGCTCGACGGGACCGGACTTTTCCCGGCCGATCTGCTCGCCGACATGGCCGAGCCCTTTCTGCGCGAAACGCAGCCGCATCTCTGGCTGGTGGGGGCGATCGACGGCGACGTGCAGGGCTTCGCCTATTGCGAGCCCGAGCGGGCGACCGACGGCACCTTCAATCTGCTCGCCATCGCCGTGAATCCGGCGATGCACGGCAGCGGCATCGGCAGTGCGTTGATCGATGCGCTCGAACACCGGTTGCGTGAGCGCGACGCGCCGTGCTGATCGTCGAGACCTCGGCGCTCGACGAATTCGCCCCAACCTGGGCGTTTTACGCAGCGCGCGGCTTTTGCGAAGAGGCGCGCATCCGTGACTTCTACAGCGAAGGCGAGCACAAGATCGTCTTCTGGAAGCATTTATAGGCACAACGGGGGAGCGCGCCGGGTTCGGCGCGCCCCCTTGCGCACCCGCCATCGCAATTGCGATTTTCGGCTAATCGCGCCACAGACACGCAATGACCGACCGCACTGCCTTTCGCACCGCCGCTCTCGCTTCCAAGGCCTGGCCGTATGAGGAGGCGCGCAAGCTGCTGAAGCGCTATCCGGACGGGAAGCCCACCAATGCCCCCATCATCTTTGAAACCGGCTACGGCCCGTCGGGGCTGCCGCATATCGGCACCTTCAACGAGGTGCTGCGCACGACGATGGTGCGCCACGCCTTTCAGGCGATGTCGGATGCGCCGACCCGGCTGATCGAGTTCAGCGACGACATGGACGGGCTGCGCAAGGTGCCCGACAATGTCCCCAACCAGGCGATGCTCACCGAACATCTCGGCAAGCCGCTCAGCCGCATCCCCGACCCTTTCGGAAAGTTCGAAAGCTTTGCCGCGCACAACAATGCGATGCTGCGCGATTTCCTTGATCGTTTCGGCTTCGAATATGAGTTCATCTCGTCGGCTTCGCAGTACGAGGCTGGCGTGTTCGACGAGGCGCTGAAGGGCGTGCTGCGCCATTATGACGCGATCATGGGCGTCATGCTGCCGACACTACGCAAGGAACGCGCCGCGACCTATTCGCCGGTATTGCCGATCAGCCCCAAGACGGGAATCGTGCTGCAGGTGCCGGTCGAGGTGGTCGATGCCGAGGCGGGCACGATCCGCTTCACTGACAGTGACGGCGAAATACTCACCCAGTCGGTGCTCGGCGGCCAGGCCAAGCTGCAATGGAAGGTCGATTGGGCGATGCGCTGGGTCGCATTGGGCGTCGATTACG
>JAIERC010000130.1 GCA_019747165.1 Sphingomonas sp.
CGCTTGCTGACCGGCTGGCCGAAGCCTTTGCCGAGGCGCTGCACCAGCATGTCCGCAAGGAGCTCTGGGGCTATGCCCCCGACGAACAACTGACCAATGAAGCACTGATCCGCGAGCAATATCGCGGCATCCGCCCTGCGCCCGGCTATCCGGCCTGCCCCGAGCACAGCCTGAAGACGACCCTGTTCAAGCTGCTTGACGCACACCACGCAACCGGCATTTCGCTGACCGAAAGCTTCGCGATGTTGCCGACGGCGGCGGTCAGCGGCTTTTACTTCGGGCATCCGCAGGCGGAGTATTTTGGCGTCGCGCGGGTGGGCCGAGACCAGCTGGAGGACTATGCCGTGCGGCGAGGCGTGGATCTGGCGACCGCGGAACGCTGGCTGCGGCCAAATCTGGATTGATCCGTTAACCCTCAATTAGCCTTCCCCGGCGTTTGAAAACACGGCATTTTGCGCATCTTCGAGGAGATGCCTCCATGCGTTTTGCCCTGCCGTTTATCGCCATCGCGCTCACCGCGCCTGCTGCCGCGCAACAATCCAGCGCACCCTTCACCGTTCAGGAAACCGGGCAGGGCTTTGCGGAACTCGACGATGCCCTGATGTCGATCCGGGGGCAGGATGCGACGATCGTGATCGCACCGGGCACCTATCGCCAATGCGCGATCCAGCAGGCCGGGCACATCACCTTCAAGGCGGTACAGCCCGGCAGCGTCATTTTCGACGGCGTTACCTGTGAGGGCAAGGCAGCATTGGTGCTGCGTGGCGAGGGATCGACTGTCGATGGCATCATCTTTCGCAACATGCGCGTCGGCGATGGTAATGGCGCTGGCATCCGGATCGAGATTGGCGATCTGACGGTGCGGAATTCGATGTTCCTCGATAGCCAGGAGGGCATACTGGGCGCGCAGGATAGCCCGCGCCGGATCAGCATCGATCGATCGACTTTCTCGGGGCTTGGCCAGTGTGATGAGACGCCCGACTGCGCCCACAGCATCTATCTCGCAACGCGCGGACAAGTGACCGTCACGCACTCCCGTTTCGAACGCGGTCGCGGTGGGCATTATGTCAAACTGCGCGCGCCCAATGTCTCGATCACCGACAATAGCTTTGATGATAGCGAGGGGCGCAAGACTAATTACATGATCGACCTGCCCGAAGGGGCAACGGGGTTGATTGCGCGCAATACTTTTGTCCAGGGAGCCTATAAGGAAAACTGGACCGGGTTCATTGTCGTCGCGGCTGAAGCACGCAAATATCGCTCCGCCGGGCTGCGGGTGGAAGGCAACACCGCCAGCCTAGCACCCGGCCAGACCAAAAGCCCCGCCTTTGTCGCCGATGTCAGCCATGAAACGCTGGCGGTGGGGTCGAACAATTTGGGCGCGGGCGTGCGCGCTTTTGAAGTGCGGTAGATCGACGCCCTGTCTGAGCAATTTGGCTATTTGGGAAACTTTGGTGGCGGGGCGGCGTCCGAATCGGGGGCGATCAGCTGCGATCCGAGCTTGATTAATAGCGTGAGTGGGTCTCTTCCCTGGCCATAGCCATAGCGCGCGGCTTCGGCCTTGCTGCATTGGCGTTCCCCTTCGAACATGCCGCAGCGGCCGCGGGCAGTGATCGCCGCGACCGCACTTGGCGCCTCGCCCTTCACGCGGTCGGCAATCTCGTCTGAGTTCTGAGTGGTCAGGGGAAGGCGGTATTTGTCGGGGTTGTGCGCGCAGACGACGATGTCCCGATCGCCTTCGCGCGCACCGCAACGGCTTTGCGTAAACGACACGTTGGCATCGGGGGGAGATTCCAGCGTGCGCAGATCGAATGCCGGTTGCGCGGGCACCGCCACGACCGCCGCTTGCAGGGCAAATAACAATGTCAGCGACATCATGTCATTGCTTCTAGCGCTATCGGCAACTGTCCCCGGTACTGGCATCGAGATCCAAGCACCGACCGTCCATCTCTGGCACGCCAAGCTTCAGGCCAATCGTGGCGGCGAGCGTTGGGGCGATATCGACAGTCTCGACCGCCAGCGGCTGTTCGAAGCCCGCCATCCCCTTGCGCCAGAAAAGGATCGGGACGCGCCGGTCATAATCCCAGAACGAGCCGTGCGTTGCGACATAGCCCCGCGTCGGATCGGGGATGGGGGTGATCCGCGGTTTCAGGGCGATGACGATGTCGCCCGATCGCGCCGGGTGAAAGCTCGCTTTGGCACGTTGTAGGAGCGTCCAGGTCTCGGCAGGGCCGGTCGCCGCCTGCGCAGCGATGATCTCTGCCCGGCTGAACGCGGCGGCGACTTGTGGGTGAGCGCGGTACAGCGTCAGCGCTTCGGCTAGCACCGCGTCATATTGTTTCTTTGGCAGTTTGGCATCGATCCAGACATCGCCGACCGGATCACCATAGAGTAATTGTCCGGTCAGGCCGAGCTTGGCGGCGACCGCGTCGCCGACAGCCTTGGGGTTAAGCGCCGGATCGATTCGCGCTGCTTGGCCCACGGCGTGCTGATCGTTGCGTTCGGGCAGATCATGGCCGCCATGGTCAGCGGTCAGCACGACCTGATAATCAATGCCCATCGAATCAAGCACCGCGAAAAAAGTGCCGATAGTTTGATCGAGCTGGGTTAGCTGCAGGCACATTTCGCTGCCCTCCGTGCCATAAGTATGGCCGACATAATCGGTCGCCGACGCGCCGATGGCGATCAGGTCAGTGGCAGTCCCTTTACCCAGCTTCATGTCGCGAACCAGCCCTGCAGCCATTGCAAACAGAGCTTCATCAGCTTCGGGCGAGGCACGAAAGGCACGCGTGTCGCCTTCCTTGCGCTCGAAACGCCCGGTGCCGACCGTCTTGCCCGCCCCAATATCGATGGCGCGGTCGCGGGTTGAACAAAAGGCCGTCATCGTCATCGCCGGTTGCGCAACGGCAATCCGTGCCGTGACGGCATCATTGGCCTGCTGGACGATCGGCGGCGTCGCGCGACCGGCATAGCTCACGAATTTCTTGCCGTCCCACCACCAGAGCTCATCGACTTGATGGCCGCCCATCATCACGGCTGCGCGATCCTTGCCGGCGACGGAGACAACGCGAGTAGCCGGGTTTGCGGCCTTCATGCGTTCGCCAAGCGTAGGGACCAGCAGATGCTTGTCGGACACGGTATAGGCGACCGAGTTGCTACCGGGCACGCTCTCATCCTCGGCGCAATAGACGGCTTTGTCGGTGCGGGCGGTTTTCAGGTCGATCCAGTTATTGGCGATGATGCCGGTGCGTGCAGGGTGCATTCCGGTGAGGATCGTCGAATGGCCGGGGCAGGTTTCGGTTGCGGCATGGCTTTGATAGCCGGATGGGAAAACCGCCCCGTCGAGCAGCCGTTTGAAGCCGCCAGTGAAATGGTTGCGATATTCAGCGAAGAGATCAGCAGAAAATTGATCGACCGAAATCGTCACGATCAGCTTGGGCGGCGCAGCCTTTGCGGCCGTGGCTGCCGGTGCGGCTGCGGCGCTGACCGGTGCGTTGCTGTCTTGCGCTGCTGCATTGGTCGTAACCAAAGCGAGCGCGCTGGCGAATAACGTGGCAACTCTTTTCATCAAGTCTCTCCCGATCGGGTGCACCGCGCCCAGTGTTTCGGCTATGCGCCGGGACTGGGTTTGAAAACAAGGATTGCCGCATGCGCGCATTGGGTTTCGTTATCGTGACGATGTTGCTGTGGCTTGCTGGTGTTTCGCCAGCAATGGCGCAGGCACCCGATCCCTATTCAAAGGGGCCGCATTTGGCGACGAGCCTGATTGCCGAGAGCATGACCCCGGCGGCGGGCGGCACGGTGACGCTGGCCTATGACGTGACGCCGCAGCCCGGCTGGCATGGCTATTGGCAGAATCCGGGCGATGCCGGATTCCCAGCCAAATTCAATTGGACCCTGCCTGCCGGGGTCACGGCCAGTGCCCCGCTCTATCCCGTGCCGACCACACTGATCATCGCCGATCTGATGAACTATGTGTTCGAACAACATTACACATTGCTGGTCACGTTACAGATTCCGGCGGGGCTTGCGCCGGGCACGGCGCTGCCGATCAAGCTGCGCTCCAATTATCTCGTGTGCACCGAAGAAATCTGCGTCCCCGAATCGGCCGATCTGTCAGTCAACCTCGTGATTGGCGACGGCGCGGTGACGCCTGCGGCGCGCGCGCAGTTTGACGGCTTCCGCCAGGCGCTGCCCAAGCCGATCGGCATGGGCGCGCGCTATCAGGTGGATGGCAAATCGGTACGAATCGAAGTGCCCTATCCCGCGGCGACCCCACTGACCAAGGCCTATTTCTTTCCGGTAACATTAGGGGCGGTGAACTATGCCGCGCCGCAAATGGTCGTCCGCGATGGCGATCGCCTGGTCATTGAAACCGGGGCGGGCACCGCCAGCGGGCCCGTTGAAGGCGTATTGCGCATCGGCGACGCAAAAGGGCTGATGGTGTCGGCAACGCCTGGCACGGTTGCGCCTATAGTAAAGGATGGCGCTGCGCCCGGCGTGCCGGAAGGGGTGCTGTTAGCGACGCTGATCGCGCTCGGTGGCGCGATTTTGGGTGGGTTGATCCTCAACATCATGCCCTGCGTTTTTCCGATTCTGAGCCTGAAGGCGCTTAGCCTTGCCAAGGGTAGCGTCAACGAACGCGAGGCACGCGGCGAGGCGCTGGCTTATACCGCTGGCGTGCTCACCGTCATCATGGGCCTGGGCGCAACCATCCTGGCGCTGCGGGCAGGCGGTGCGGCGGTTGGCTGGGCCTTTCAGTTACAGAACCCGGCGACGATCGTCGTGCTGCTCCTGCTCGTGGTTGCGCTGACGCTCAACCTTGCTGGGCTGTTTGAAATTCCGACGCCGCGCTTCGTCGATTCGGCGAGCGGTGCGAGCGGGGCGTTCGCTACCGGTGCGCTCGCTGCGATCATCGCGACGCCGTGCACCGGGCCGTTCATGGGTGCCGCATTGGGCGCAGCGCTGGTGCTGCCCTGGTATGCAGCGCTGGCGATCTTCTTCGGACTTGGCTTTGGTCTGGCGATCCCTTTCCTGTTGATTGGCTTCGTGCCGCCGCTGCGGAAGGCGCTGCCCAAGCCCGGCGCGTGGATGGAAACCTTCCGCCAAATCCTTGCCATCCCGATGGGGCTGACCGCGATCTGGCTCGCTTGGGTGCTGGGTGGTGAAGCGGGGACGGACGGCATCACGCTGGGCCTGATCGGCGCGCTTGGCATCGGCATCGTGCTGTTTGTCGTTGGCAAGCGCCAGCATAAGGGTCTGTCGGCGCATTGGCTGAACGTGCTGCTGCTGATCGGCGTGACGACGGCGACCGCTTATTATGTGCGTGCGGTGCCGAAGGGCGCCGCCGGTGCGGCGATGTTGGCGGCCGAAAACAAGGCGGCGTTCAGCGAGGAAAAGCTCGCCGAAGCACGCGCCAAGGGGAAGCCGGTATTCGCCTATTTTACCGCCGATTGGTGCCTGACCTGCAAGGTCAACGAACGCGTCGCGATCGATACCGATCAAGTCAAGGCAGCGTTTGCTAAGCACAATGTTGCGGTGATGGTCGGCGACTGGACCGATGGCGACCCCAAGCTCGGCCGCTTCATCGAATCGCACA
>JAIERC010000241.1 GCA_019747165.1 Sphingomonas sp.
TCGCGCGCACCAGCAACACTAATACACCTATCGTAATCGCCGAATCCGCCAGATTGAAGACCAAAAAAGGGCTCCAATCGCCAAAGTGCAGATCGGCATAATCGACCACATAGCCCAGGCGGATGCGATCGAGAATATTGCCAATCGCACCGCCGAGCACCAGCCCCAGCGCAAGCTGGTCCTGCCGGTTCCGCTCACGCCACATCCAGACCAAGACGCCTGCAGCAATAACCCCGGTCAGCGCCACCAGCCCCCAGCGCCCGGCATCGCTTGACGCATTGAGCAGCCCCAGCGACACGCCGATATTGGCGACAAAGCGCAACCGAAAAACCGGCAACACCTCAATTGTTGGTCCGGCGAGCGATGAGAGCCCCAATGGCCCGGTGACAACAAATTTGATCAGCTGATCAATTGCGAACACGACCACCGCCGCCATCAACCCAATAATCGGCAACCGCTTCATGCCACCACCTCGCTGCACCGATCACACAGCGCACCGTCTTCTACCACATCGGGCAACAGCCGCCAGCAGCGACCACATTTGGCGTAATCGGTGCGCGTCACCGCCACGTTATCGCCCTTGGTCACTTTCGCCACGATGAATATCTCCGCCAGCGCCGCTGCTGACAGCGGCAGTGCCGGCACCGTCACCTCAGCCTCAAGGCTGGAGCGGACGATCTTGTCGCGGCGCAGCGGCTCGATCGCCTCGGTTACCTGCACCCGAAGCGCACGGACATCAGCCCAGTTGGTGCCGATCGGTCGGTCGCCCGGCATCCTTGGCAGCGTCGGCCATTCAAGCAAGTGGACTGATCCATCCTGGCTCGGGAAGCGGTTCTGCCAGACTTCCTCGGCGGTGAAGACGAGCACCGGGGCCAGATAGCGCACCAGCGCGTGGAACAAGATGTCCATCACCGTCCGGCACGACCGCCGCTTGATGCTGTCGGGCGCATCGCAATAAAGGCAATCCTTGCGGATATCGAAATAGAATGCCGACAGATCGTCGTTCGCGAAATTGGTCAGCAAGCGGACATAGCTGTTGAAATCGAAATCATCGATCGCGGCCTTTAGCTGGACGTCCATCATACCGAGCAGTTCGAGCATGTAGAGCTCAAGCTCGGGCATGTGCTCCACGTCAACGCGTTCCGCCTCATCGAACCCGTCCAGCGCGCCGAGCAGATAGCGGAAGGTGTTGCGCAGCTTGCGATACTGGTCGGACACCCCGTTCAGGATTTCCTTGCCGATCCGGTGATCCTCAGTGAAATCGACCGTCAGCGCCCAGAGCCGCAGTATGTCCGCGCCCGATTCCTTCATCAGGTCGAGCGGATTGATCGTGTTGCCGAGGCTCTTGGACATTTTCATGCCCTTGGCATCCATCGTAAAGCCATGGGTGAGCACCGCCTTGTACGGCGCATGCCCGCGCGTGCCGCAGCTTTCGAGCAATGACGACTGGAACCAGCCGCGATGCTGGTCCGATCCTTCGAGATAGAGATCGGCGGGCGGCCCTTTATAACCCTCAGGCCGCAGCATATCCGGCCATCGCCCGCTCTCCAGCACAAAGGCGTGGGTGCAGCCGCTGTCGAACCACACATCGAGAATGTCAGTGACTCGCTCATAATCGGCGACGTTATAGTCCGGCCCAAGCAGATCAGGGGCTGCCTCGTCGGTCCAGGCATCGACGCCCGCTTCGCGCACCGCCGCAATGATGCGGGCGTTGACCAACGGATCACAAAGATACTGGCCGGTCTTGCGATCGACGAAGAGCGTGATCGGCACGCCCCAGGCGCGCTGGCGGCTCAGCACCCAATCAGGGCGACCCGCGACCATCGCGGTGATGCGGTTCTGGCCCTTGGCAGGCAGCCAGCGCGTGGCCTCGATCGCGGCGAGCGCGCGGTTGCGGAGCGTGTCGCCGGTGGTCCCGTGCCCTTCGACTTCGCTCAGGGCGAACGGCTGTTGGTATGAATCGTCCTCAGCCCCGTTCGTGCTGAGCGAAGTCGAAGCACCCGCACCGCCAAGCACCTTATCCATCGGCACAAACCATTGCGGCGTGCAGCGGAAGATCACCTTGGCCTTGGACCGCCACGAATGCGGATAGCTGTGCTTGAAGTCATCGCTCGCCGCGAGCAGCCCGCCACTCGCGCGCAAGTCCGAACAGATCGGGCCGTCCGCTGCCACGAACTTCTTGTTGATGACCGAACCCTGCCCGCCGAGCCAGGCCCAGTCCGCACGGTACATCCCGCTCCCATCCACCGCGAAGACCGGCTCGATGCCATGCGCCTTGCACAGCAGGAAATCATCCTCGCCGTGATCCGGCGCCATATGGACAAGTCCCGTGCCCGCATCGGTAGTGACGAAATCACCCGGCAGGAACGGGCGGGGCCGCAGGAAGAATTCGGCAAGCGGGGAATTGGGGTCGATATTCAGCTCCGCCCCTTCCCCACTACCCACGTCACCCCGGGCTTGACCCGGGGTCCCGCTGCCTTCCGCCGACGTCGCCGAGAAGCGGGACCCCGGCTCAAGGCCGGGGTGACGAAAGAGGTTAGCCATCGGGTGACGGGCGGTGGCTCCTGCTAGTTGCGAGCCTGTTACTCGATCATGCTCGTGAAGCCCAACCGATGCTTCAAACCCACTCCCTGCTGGCCAATGGCGGGAAGCTGCTTTCGCCAGTCGCTTTGTGAGTGCTTCGATAAGCGGGACTGCGACTAAAAACTTCTTACCTTGGAATGGCATCCGAGCCTCGGGGACGCCTTCTCCAACACCGCGAAATCCAACGCTACCCACCGACGCGACCTGCATGAGGGCGTACTCAATCTCCGGCCCGTAAGCCAAAGCCTGGTTCACCGGGATCGTCCACGGCGTCGTCGTCCAGATCACGGCATAGGCACCGACCAGCTCCGGCGCGTTCGGTGCCTCCACAATTTCAAACGCCACGTCGATCTGTGTCGAGACGATGTCCTCATACTCAACCTCAGCCTCGGCGAGTGCGGTCTTTTCCACCGGCGACCACATCACCGGCTTGGCCCCGCGGTACAGTTGCCCGCTTTCCGCAAACTTCATCAGCTCGGTGACGATCGTCGCCTCGGCCTGGAAGTCCATCGTCAGATAGGGGTGGTCCCAATCCGCATTCACCCCCAGCCGCTTCAATTGCTCGCGCTGCGTGTTCACCCAGTGTTGTGCGTACGCCCGGCATTCGGCACGAAACTCCGCCGCGGGAACCTCATCCTTGTTCAGCTTCTTGGCGCGATATTGCTCCTCGACCTTCCACTCGATCGGCAGGCCGTGGCAGTCCCAGCCGGGCACGTAAGGCGCATCATTGCCGAGCAGATTCTGCGTGCGGCAGACCATGTCCTTCAGGATATGGTTGAGCGCATGGCCGATATGCATGTCGCCATTGGCGTAGGGCGGGCCATCATGGAAGATGAACTTCTCGCGGCCCTTCCTGGCCTCGCGCAGTTTTTCGTACAGGCCAATCGACTGCCAGTGCGCCAGAATGCCCGGTTCCTTCTGCGGAAGGCCGGCTTTCATGGGGAACTCGGTCTTCGGGAGGAAGACGGTGTCCTTGTAATCGGGTGCGGTGCTGTCGGTCATAAGTCGGCGGGCAATAGCGTAGCGGGCGGCGCGATACAAAGCAGAAGATTTTGGTTCGCGCAGAGGCGCCGAGACGCGGAGGTGTTTCGTCCGTGGCACCGTCTCGCATCAGCGAGACCCTCACCCCGCTTTGCCAGCAAGAGATCGGTTCGGCTTCGCCGAGCGACCGGACCGCAAGCGCACCCCCTCCGCGCCTCTGCGTCTCCGCGCGAACCACCCTTCTTCTTCGCTTGAGCAACGCGCTAAAAAATATGGTCCGCTTGTCCTGATTAGCCGCCTCGACTGCCCAGCGGAATAGCCACTGCGGCCAGGCATAAAGCTAATCATTGGATCAAAGGACGGCCTGTCGCGCGGCGCATTCGCCATTCATCACGAAACGCAGCAACATTTGGCAATTTGACTTTATCGCCATCTGGGCTAACCGCCGCGCGAATTTTCGCGATAGGGGATTAAGAAGGTGTCGACCTTGATTGCAGCGCTGCATATGGCCACCGCCGCCATAGCCGCACCGTCCGACACGGCCATTGCCAGCGATGTGGCGATCATCACCGCCCAACCTGCCGCTGATCCTGCCGCTGCAGGCGAAGGCGACCAAGCCGCCGCGCCCGCTGCATCGGCCCCGCCGCCGCCTATGCGCCCGATCGCTTTCGGGCCTTATCCCGCCGGGTGGCAAATCGATGTGGGTCCGGGCGTGCTCGCCGTACCGCGCTTTCCGGGCAGCAATGGCCTGCGCATTCTGCCGATCCCGCAGCTCGACATCCGCTACAAGAACCAGTTCTTCGCCTCGGTGCAAAGCGGTATCGGCTATAATCTGTTGAATACCCGGAAATGGCGTGCCGGGCCGATCCTGCGGCCTGAATTCGGCCGGACGCAACGCGACATTGCCGTTTTTCCGGGGCTTGATCGCATCAACTTCGCGCCGGAGATCGGCGGTTTCCTTACCTATCAGCCATCGCTCTTCACCTCGGTACAACTGGAGGTTCGCCGGGCTGCGGGCGGCCATAATGGCTTGCTCGCCGACCTCACCCTGCGGCGCATCAAGCTGATCGGCAAATGGACGCTGGGCTATGGCGGCAGGGTGCGCTTTGCCGATGCCACCTATTTGCGCGCCTATCACGGGGTGACGCCTGCCCAATCGGTAACGAGCGGTCTTGCTGTCTATCGGCCCGATGCGAGCATCAACGATGTCGCGCTTTCCGCCTTCGCATCGCGCCGGATTGGCGGCAACTGGAGCATCAATGCCTTTGGCAGCTATGCACGACTGTTAGGTGACGCCGCCGGGTCGCCCATTTCGCGCAGCCCGTTCGGCAGCCGCAACCAGATCACGCTCGGCACATCGATCAGCTATCGCTTCAGGTTCAACTAGCCGCCAGCGCCAGCCGGGCCGCCGCGCAATCGGCGTCCATCTGCGTCACCAGCGCCTCCAGCCCATCAAATTTCGCTTCGGGGCGCAGATAGGCGATCAATTGAACCTCAATCATCTGCCCATATAAATCCTCGGCGAAATCGAACAGATACACTTCCAGCAATTCCTTGGGCGGATCAAAGGTGGGGCGAATGCCGATATTCGCGGCCCCATCCAGCACCCGTCCATCCGACAGCCGCGCCCGCACCGCATAGATACCGTAGGCCGGGCGCAGATAGCTGCCCATGTCGATATTGGCGGTGGGATAGCCGATCGTCCGACCAACCTTGTCGCCATGCTGCACCTGCCCCTGAATAGCGAAGGGCCGGGTGAGCAGCCGCGCCGCGCCCATCGGATCGCCATCTTTTAGCAAATCGCGGATGCGGCTGGAGGAAACCGCATCATCGCCCGCCGTGACGGCACTGACAGTTTCGCACGCAAAGCCGTTCGCTTGCCCCAGCGCGGCCAGCACCGCGACATTGCCGCCGCGCGCCTTGCCAAAGGTGAAATCCGCGCCCGTCACCACGCCGCCCACGCCCAGATTGCCGACCAGCCGTTCATCGACAAATGCCTGCGCGGTGAGCCCGGCGAGCGCTGCATCAAAGCCGAACACCACCATCGCATCG
>JAIERC010000147.1 GCA_019747165.1 Sphingomonas sp.
ACACCACCAGCGTCACTTATTATTTCAAGCGCAAGGAAGACCTTGCCGCTGCCTGTTTCGAATATACGCTCGAACAACTCCAGCTGATGCTGGAGGATGCGATGAAACAGCCGACACCGCAGCAGCGAGTCGCGCGCTATCTGGCGATCAATATGGATCGGCTCGCGCGCATTCAGCGCGGCGAGGCAACGTCATTCGCCGTGCTTTCAGATCTGCGCGCGATGGAGGAGCCGGTCCGTGG
Organism: Sphingomonas sp.; assembly: GCA_019747165.1. Lineage (GTDB taxonomy): Bacteria > Pseudomonadota > Alphaproteobacteria > Sphingomonadales > Sphingomonadaceae > Sphingomonas. Next base: position 242 of record JAIERC010000147.1, read on the forward strand.
CCGTCTGATGACCGGATGGCGCGATGTGTTCCGCCGGACCCGCGCGCTATGGGGCCCCGGTGAAAGCCGCGCCGAAACCGATCTGAACGGGGCACGCGCGCATGTGTTGCTCGAAAACACCTTTTGGCTGCCGGTTTGGCTGGTGCGCTATGATCCCGATCAATTCGACCGGGTCGAACAACGGCTGATGGCGGTATTCTCGCAGGGGATTGCTCCAAGCGGCGCGGCCTGGGCGCCAGCCCGGATCGATCTCGACCCCGACGAGGCAGAGCCTGGTCGCGAGGCATTTTTGCTGGCCGCCACAAGGCTGATCAACGAGCTTGGCTATCGCGGCGCATCGGTGCAGAAAATCGCCTCGCAGCTCAACGTGACCAAGGGCAGCTTCTATCATCACCTGGACGCCAAAGACGATTTGGTGATCGCCTGCTACAGGCGCAGCCTGGACACGATCGCCAATGCGCAACGGCTCGCCGGGCTGGAATCGGTTAGCTATTGGCAGCAACTGTCCAGCGTGATTTCGACGCTGCTCGACATTCAGTTTTCCGAACGCGGGCCGCTGATGCGTACTACGGCGCTTTCCGGGCTGCCGCGATCAGTGCGTAGCGCTATGGTCGATCGATCAAACCGGATTGCACGGCGCTATGCCGGCATGATGACCGACGGCATTGCCGAAGGATCGATCCGTCCGATCGATCCTCTCATCGCGGCGCAAGCGCTGATGGCGCTGCAAAATCCCGCGTTCGACATGCGCAAATGGGCCAGCACCATGCCGCGGGAGCGAGCGATTGCTTATTATGCTTCGACAGTGTGTTTCGGGCTGTTCGATAACCGGGTATTGGCGCTGTAAATCACGTGTCGGTGCTGCTCTGATCTAGCAACCGGCACCTTCGCTGCGTGATCCTCAAGCCACTTTTGCTGCATTCATCCGTTGCAGCAACACGCCAGCGCGCCAGTAATGAAAGATGGCCCAGGGGGTCAGCAAGCTCGCGCTCATCAGCGCATAACGCAGCGATTCAGCCCCAAAGATCGGCTTGTAGAGATCGCTCAGAATGCCAGTGACGCTGGGCCCGAGTCCCAGCCCGATCAGGTTGATCACCAACAGCGTGATCGCCGCCCACACCGCCCGCATCCGGGTTGGTGCCAGCCCCTGGATCAGCGCAAAGCTAGGCCCAAGATAGCTCGATGCCAGCAGATAGGAGATGATGATGGCAGTGAACCCAGTCGTCAGATCATAAGTGAAATAGAACAACACGGTAAACGGCAGGGCTATCAGCTTGAGCGCTGCGACGAACCAGGCCTGAACATGCAGGCCATGGCGCCGCCCTAACGTATCGGCGATCCGCCCGCCCATCACGCCGCCAAACGCACCCGTAAGCGCAACAGCGGGCGCATAGATCAACGACACCTGCATCAGCGTCATCCCGAAGGAGCGTTGCAGATAGGACGGCCCGAAATTTGCTGTGGCATAGCCGACCAGCGATGTGATCGTGACGGCCAGGATCAGATGGATCGCAGGGGGGCAGGCAAACAGGCTTTTCAACCCATCAAAAAGCGACGGCAGCGCCGATGTATCCCGCACCTGCGACGGCGGATCGGACAGGCCACGGCGCGGTTCAACCATCATCAGCCGCACAATGATCGCCAGCACGATGCCCGGCAGACCAACCGCCGCCATCGCCCAGCGCCAGCCATAAGCGTTGGCAATCACCCCGCCGATAATCGCGCCAAAGCCCCCGCCCAGCACAACGCCGGTTGAATAAATCCCCATCGCGCCAGCGCGCTTTTCGGGCGGATAGAGATCAGCGATGATCGAATGACTGGGCGGGCTTGACCCCGCTTCCCCCACGCCCACGCCGATCCGGTAGATCAACAATTGCAGGAATCCTTGCGCGGTACCGCACAGGGCGGTCATCGCGCTCCACAGGGTCAGCGAAATCGCGATGATATCGCGTCGGCTATGCCGATCCGCCAGCCACGCAACGGGGATGCCAAGCGTGGCGTAGAACAAGGCGAAGGCAAAACCCGATAGCAAGCCCAATTGGGTATCGCTCAGCCCAAGATCGGCCTTGATAAGCTCCAGCAGGATCGAGAGGATATAGCGATCCATGAAACTGAAAAAATAGACCAGCGTCAGCAGCAACAACGTCAGGCTGCGGCGGCGCAGGGCGAGCTGGTCTGCGGTTTCGATTGGAGAAACACTGATACTGGCCATGCGGCAACCGTTCCAACGACAAAGGGCGGAAAAAAAGCCGCCGCCTGGGATATCCCAGGCGGCGGCAAATTTAGTCGAACGAGATCACCGTCAGAATTTCTGGGTGATGCCGAACTTTGCCGTGATGCCGAGCGGCGATGCCGTGAACGGATCATAGTTGAAATCAAGCCGGGCAAAGGGCGGCAGCGTGTTGAGAATGTTGAGCGCTGACAGCGAGATCGTCGTCTTGGTCGGCAGGTTCACCCGATAGGTGAAATCAAGCGTTCCGAAAGATCCGATCTGAGCACCGCCCGTCACCGCTGCACCGGCCAGCGCCGCATTGGCACCGAAAACCGAACCGGCAGCCGTGCTGAAGGAGCGTTGATCGGTATAGCCATCAATATAGTTGTACTGGAGCCGAACGCTGTGGATTGACCGATCGACCTGCAGGAACACGTTACCCTTCAATTTTGGCAACGGATAGGCGCTCGTCTGGAAATTGAGTAATCCGACGCCGTCAAAGGCAGGCTGCACGACAATGCCCTCAACCGTGATGTCTCTGGTCCTATAGTCGATGACATAGGTACCATTCACGCCGAGCGCGACATCATATTCGCCCACGCCAGCACGATAATTCGCCTGGAAATCAAGGCCTGATGTCGAGACATTGGCACTGTTGATCAGCTGGGTCCGCAACCGTTGCACGTTGCCGATCCCACAGCCTGCGGCCGTAAAGGTAAAGCGCGCGCGCAGATTGGCAAAAGCTGGATCGGTGCAATTTGCCGCCGTCCCAAACAAGGCACCGACAATACCGGCAACAGGCTCTGCCTCAATCGGGCCGGACACATCATAGCGGAAATAATCAATGCTGGCGTTAAAGCCGCCTGCATTGAAGATCAGCCCGCCGCCATAGGTTGTTGTTTTTTCCGGCGAAAGATTGGGGTTACCGTTGATGTCAATTGCACGGAACGCCGAACCGATGATTTGCAATGAGGTGACATTACCATCAAGATTTGCAGCAGGTGGCCCACGGAAGGTGGTACCCGCACCGCCGCGAATGGCCAACCATGGCGTAACCTGCCAACGAACACGCCCCTGCGGATTAAAGGTGGAACCAACGGCACCACCATAATCTTCATACCGGGCAGAGAACTGCACGTTCAGCGTATCAGTGACGGGTGCCTGCAATTCACCAAACACCGCGTAAACGCTGCCACGCAGCGTCCGGTTACGGTTCGTACCGAGGAAGCCGAGCGCACCGGTCTGCTGCGCGCAAATGGCGTTGGCATTCAGCGGTGATCCCGGGCACGGGTTAATCGCCAGGTTCGAATCGGCATTATATTCAATTGCATATTTGTCATGGCGATATTGGCCGCCAAGCGCGAAGGAGACGTCCCCGCCGGGCAACTGTAGCCCGGTCTGACCGCTCAATACAGCATCGACGACGATAAGCTGCGTGTTGACCGCCGACCGCGAGTCCCGAAAGAAATTATCAATCGTCGCCAGATCGTTGACCAGACCAGCGCCCGGCGCCAAGCTAAAGCCAGCCGGAATCCGTGTGCCTGCGAAATTGGGGTTGACCGCACCGGTCGCACCATTGCTCGCCACCGCGGTCGAGAACGGGTTGAAATAAGTACAACCATTGGTGCCCGCCAGCGCCGTCAACTGGGCCTGAGTGAGGCCCGCGCGCGATGCCGAGGATGCAAAGGCACAATTAGGGCCGCCGAAACCGGCAAGGGCGTTTTGCAACAGATCGCCAAAGGTATCGGTACCCTCAATTGCGCGATCATATTCAGAGTAAGTGAAACCGGTATCGAGGTTCAAATTGTTATTAATCTTCCACTCCAGGCCTGCGGTGAACCGGACGGAATGCGATTCACGCGGACTGAATGCTGCACCGCGATTATTCGTCGCATTCTGGAACAGCGGATTGCCGCCAAGCAAGAAGGGGCGAAACAGCACGGGAAATGCACTGATCGGCTGGCCGGGCGCGCAGCCGGCGGCAGCACCATAGAGAGCGCAATAATCACGTTGCGCTGGCGCATAACTTGGCACAATAAACAGGCCCAGACCGGCCGCGTTCGGCGGAAGCAACGGACTCAGCCCATTGACTGGGTCACCCGACGCCGAAATGAGGTGGTTAAGGCCGTTTACCGAATAGCCCGACGGCGACAGCGTAGGCAAATAGCTGGGCGAAGTCGTAATCCGCGAGGTAGATGCGCCATAAAGGCCGCTGGCGCTGAACTTCAGATTGGGCGTCAAATCGATCTTGGTCTCAACATAGGCTTGCAGGCGCTCTTCGGGTTCAACGAGATTGTCGAACTGGCCAAAATTGGTGAAGCATCGATCGTTGCCAGGGCGCGCAGCCGGCACACTTCGGAATCCACCAAGCCCTTCGCAGCCGAGGTCGGTAGAAAATACGCTGCCACCAACCAACGGGCCATTGAAATCAAAGTTACCCGGATTGCCGCCGCCACTATACCCACCTTGTGGATTGTTTTGATAGGGTTGCACGGTGAACGAGCGATCGGTGGTGCGCAATTCCGAGCGGCGCTGGTAACCAAAAGACGCAAAAACCAGAAAACCATCCTTGTGATGGCCGAAACTGATCGCGCCGGTATAGTCGCCGTCAGACCCTGGAATATAACGATAGTCGCCCGACGCCTGGAATCCCTGCTGCTCGCTGCGCGTGATAAAGTTGACCACACCGGCGACCGCATCAGAACCATAAGTGGCGGCAGCGCCATCCTTCAGAATTTCGATCCGGCCAATAGCGCTTTGCGGCAGCAGGTTGATGTCGACAACTGGCACGCCGGTGCCGGCGCTGACGACGCGCTTGCCATTAAGCAAGACCAAGGTGCGCTGCGGTCCAAGACCGCGCAAATTGACGCTGGCCACGCCTTCCGACCCCTGAGCGCGCGCATCAAACTGGTTCGCATCGCCGAGCACACCGTTCGAGGTCGGCAGATTCTTCAAGAGATCAAGCGCTGTTGGGCTGCCCTGGCGCGACAACTCGTCAGACGTAATCACGTCAACAGGAAGTGCAGCATCTTCGCGCGTACCGCGGATCAGCGATCCGGTGACGACAATGTCGGGGGCAGCTTGCTCTGTGTCATCGCTTTGCGGTAGCGAGGCGGTCTGCGCCGACGCCGGCATGGCGATACCAAGGGCAAGGACGGAGCAGGCACACG
>JAIERC010000368.1 GCA_019747165.1 Sphingomonas sp.
CGATCTGATCAGCCGAAGGCGATCGGCGGCCATTTGGTTAGGCTTTTTTCCGGCCGATCCGGGGTTCGGTGCCGCTTATCAAGCGATCGATATTCTCGCGATGCTTCCACAGCACCAGCAGCGCCAGCGCGAGCAGCAGCAGGACAAGATCGAATCGGCCAAAATAGGCGGCGCTCACCGGTGCGCTGGTCGCCGCCAGCATCCCGGCCAGCGACGAGATCCGCAGCGCCGCCAGCAACCCAAGCCAAATCACAGCATAGACGATCGCACTCGGCCAGGACAAAGCGATCAGGATGCCAAGCAACGTTGCCACGCCTTTGCCGCCCTTAAAGCCCAGCCAGACGGGATAGAGATGGCCCAGAAACGCTGCTGCGGCCGCGACCACGCCGTGCCCCGGGAACAGCCATTCAGCGAGGAGGATAGCTATAGCTCCCTTGGCCGCATCAAGCACCAGCGTCGCGGCTGCCAGTCCCTTGCGCCCCGTGCGGAGCACATTGGTTGCGCCGATATTGCCCGAACCGATCGTGCGCAGATCGCCCGCGCCCGCCGCCTGCGTCAGGATCACCCCGAACGGGATAGAGCCCAGCAGGTAGCCAAGCAGCGCTGCACCCGTTGGTGCTGCCCAAAGATACTCGATCGCCAAATCATACCCCTCCGCCCTGCTAAGATAGACGAGACTGGTGCTGGCGCAATGATCTCGATCACTGTTGCTTTGCCAACCGCGCGCCGCCGGTTATGCGGGGCGATGGCCGCCGATCATCCAGTGCTGTTCTTCGATTCCGGCGTGGGCGGGCTCTCCGTGCTCGCTGCTGCTCGCCTGATGCTACCAAATGCACCAGTCATCTATGTGGCCGACTCGGCGGGCTTTCCCTATGGCACCCGCAGCGAGGCGGAGATCGCCGCGCGCGTACCGGCACTGCTGGGGCGATTGGCGGAGCGGTATCACCCGCGCCTGGTGGTCATTGCCTGCAACACCGCCTCGACAATTGCCCTGGCAGCGGTCCGCGCGGCGCTTGATATCCCGATTGTCGGCACGGTCCCCGCGATCAAGCCCGCAGCGCTGTCCAGCGTCACGCGTACAATCGGCGTGCTGGGCACCGAAGCGACGGTGCGCCAGCCCTATGTCGATGATCTTACCGCGCGCTTTGCCGCTGATTGCACGGTGATCCGCTTCGGCTCAGCCGATCTGGTTGAGGCGGCCGAGGCGCGGTTGCGCGGCGACTCGGTCGATCCGGCTCGCTTTGCACGCGCGCTTGCCGGACTGTTCGATCAACCGGGCGGTGACCGGATTGATACCATCGTCCTCGCCTGTACCCATTTCCCGCTGGTCGAGGCTGATCTCGCCGCGGCGGCGGGCCGACCGATCCATTTTGTCGATGGCAGCGCCGGCATTGCGCGACGGATAGTCTATCTCACCCAGGGTCAGTCCTGGCCGACACTGCCGGGCGATGGGTTGGCGATTTTTACCCGGCTCGATGCCGCTGCGCATGCCCTGGCGCCCGCGCTGGCGGAACGTGGCCTCGGTCAGATCACCGCGCTTTAATGCGCGCTCAAACCCCGCAATCGGCCAGTTTGCGAGTCGTTTGCACTGGCATCGCGACCGCAATCGCCGTAGGGGCCCGGCCACGATGCCACAGGATCAGCGACAGGATCAGCCACAGGGCCGCCCCGATACCGGGTTTGTGCCGATGGTGAATTATACCCGCGTGTTCAGCCAGGCGATAGACCGGCTGCATGCCGAAGGGCGCTACCGCGTCTTCATCGATATTTTGCGCAACAAGGGAGCTTATCCCAATGCGCGCTGCTTTGCAGGGCATAATGGCCCCAAGCCGATCACCGTGTGGTGTTCGAATGATTATCTCGCCATGGGCCAGCACCCGGATGTGATCGCGGCGATGGAGGCCGCCTTGCACGATGTCGGCGCAGGATCGGGCGGCACGCGCAACATCGGCGGCAACACCCATTATCATGTCGATCTTGAGGCCGAGCTTGCCGATCTCCACGGCAAGGAATCCGCGCTGCTGTTCACCAGCGGCTATGTCTCCAACGAAGCGACCCTATCGACGCTCGCCAAATTGATGCCGGGAATCATCATTTATTCGGATGCGCTCAACCATGCATCGATGATCGCGGGCATTTGCCAGTCGGGCTGCGAAAAGCGCGTTTTCCGGCACAATGATCTGGCCCATCTCGAACAATTGCTGGCCGACTCCGATCCTGCCGCCCCCAAATTGATCGCTTTTGAAAGCGTCTATTCGATGGAGGGCGATGTTGCGCCGATCGCGGCGATTTGTGATCTCGCCGACAAATATAATGCGATGACTTATCTGGATGAGGTGCATGCGGTTGGCATGTACGGTGCACGCGGCGGCGGCATTTCAGACCGGGACGGCGTTGCCGATCGGCTGACGATTATCGAGGGCACGCTCGGCAAGGCATTCGGGGTGATGGGCGGCTATATCGCGGCAGATCGCATGATCGTCGATGTTATTCGCAGCTATGCACCCGGCTTCATCTTTACGACCAGCCTGTCGCCAGTGCTTGTCGCCGGCGCGCTGGCGAGTGTCCGTCATTTGAAGGCATCCAGCATCGAGCGCGAAGCCCAGCAAGCCGCCGCCGCCGAGCTCAAGGCAATGATGCGCGCCGCTGGCCTGCCGGTGATGATCGGCGACACGCATATTGTGCCGCTAATGGTTGGCGACCCGGTCGAGGCGAAGCGGATCGCCGATATCCTGCTCGCCGAATATGGCGTCTATGTGCAGCCAATCAATTACCCCACCGTACCGCGCGGCACCGAACGGCTACGCTTTACCCCCGGGCCAGCACATGACGAAGCGATGATGCGCATGTTGGTCGATGCGCTGGTCGAAATATGGGGACGGTTGGCGTTAAAGATGGCCGCCTGAGGCTTCCCGTTTTTAAGGCAATCGGCGCGCTTAGGCGAAAATGCCGATCGCCAGGGTAATTCCGCCCAGTCCAATCGACAGCGGAATGCGCAAGCCAAGCCACCAGCCAGGCGCGATGCCGGTGCGATGGAGCTGCCAATCGACCGCCAATGATCCGATTAGCGCTACGCCCAGCACGATCATGGACGGTCCCGGCCAGGGCTGGCCCGTCGCCCAGGGCCAGGCACTGCCCAGTGCGATCAAGGATGGCAGCACGGCGGCATGCCAGAGCCAGGCGGGCGGCTTGTTTGCTGCCGCTGCCAGGCCCCACCATAGTCCGCCCAGAAAGCTGAAAATCAGCGCCGCATAGGCATAGGCCATGGACAGCGCAGTGAAGCGCCAATCATTGTTGTTCTCAAGCAGGACATAGCCAGCGATCAGTTGTGGCAACAGGCCGGCAATGCCGAGCAGGCGGGGCACGGTGGGCGGCACAGAGTCAGGCCGCTTGGGTCGAGTTCGGTGTCGATAATTGCCCAGCCCAGGCATAGCCACGATAGAGCGGCGTAAATTGATCAACCAGGCCCTGCGCGCCACCAATCTGCTGCAACACTACCGGCAGGGCCTGGCGCGGCTCGACGTCGAAGCGCGCAAGCCAGGCGAATAGCAACCGCTTAAAGGCGCCGGGCAGCGCTTCTTGTTGGCCGAAATCGACGACATCCAGCCGCCCACCGGCGGCCAATTTGCTCGCCCCTTCTCGCAACGCCCCCTGCCAGTCGGGAATCATGGACAAGGTATAGCTTTGGAAAATTCGGTCAAAGCGGCTGACGCCGAATAGCGCTTCAGCGTCAAATGCCGTGGCATCGCCCTGCGCGAGCGTGATCCGCCCTGCGAGCCCTGCTGCCTGCACCTTGGCGCGCGCGGTTTCCAGCATCGCCTGGGAAATATCGATCCCGAAATAACGGGCCTCGGGCCAGGCGCGGGCGGCGGCGATCAGATTGCGCCCCGTGCCGCAGCCGATCTCAAGCACCGTGCCACCGCGCGGCGGGGCAAGCTTGCGGATCAGCCGATCGCGGCCGAGCAAATAATATTTGCGCGTGAGATCATAGAAATGGCGCTGCGTCCGGTAGATCGCATCCATATGACCGGCATGATTACCGGCGCCATTGCCCTTCCCCATGGCGGCGTTCAGGCCTTTTCCCCAAGCACATAAAGGTGCACGCCGCCATAGATGGAGGAGCGATCGCGCGCTGTATAATCAAGCGATTCCTTGGCCCAATAGGTCCAGCGCGACAGGATCGGCTCCGGCACACGGCCCGGCAGGATCGTCTCAATGCCCGCGGTGCGGAAGAGCACGCGCGCGTCGGACTTGGCGGTGCGGGTGATTTCGGCCCATAGGTTGGTCAGGATCTCGTCAGTCATCCAATCCTGCGCATCGAGCAGCACGTAACGATCGAGCGAGGCATCGGGCATTTCGCGCAGATATTCGACGAAATTGGCGTGGCGTACCTCGACCCGGTCGACGCGCGCGACGATGTCGTGGTAGTTCGTTGCCTGCAGATAGGGCGGCAGCGACGCCGACGGCCCCTCCGCATAGCCACGGCCAAAGGCCTGCATCGCGAAATAATTGTCCTTCAGATCAAAATCGCAGGCCAGCTTTTCCAGCCGCTCGCGCAGCACCACCGCCATCTTGTTGTCACCCGCCAGCGCTTCATATTGTGAGGGCGGGATGCCGAGGCCAAACAGCGAGGCGGGCTGATCGGTCAGCCATTTGATGAAGCCCTTGTCGAACACCGGCGCAATATCGCGATCGAAAATCTCGCGCTGTTCCTGCATCGAGTTTGCCGCCAGCATCACCTTGGGATCGACGCCGTTCAGCTTGGCAATGAAATGTGCCGCGCCAATGAAATTGCCCAGCAACCCACGCTTATAAACGCCCTTGGCAAAGCCGCCGATCCGGCGCCGACCGATCATGTCGCGCCCTTCCCAATAGCGACGGGTCGGCTCGTCGAGATGCGGCCGGACGTAGCGCTTATACGCGGCGATATTTTCCTTCGAATTCGCCCGGGCGAAGAAGCGGTGGAAAGCGGCGTAATCGGGCAGCTCGCGCGCGGCGATCAGCTTCAGCTTGTTGAGCGCGATATGCGCGGTGTTGAGATCGACGGCGGTGATTGCGCGCGGGTTTGCGGTCAGATAGCTCAGCACGTTGCACCCGCCTGAGGCGATCTGGACGATATGGCAATCGGGCGTCACCGCCAGCGCTTCAAGATCGACGGCGGGATCTTCCCAGATCTGCGCATAGACCAGCCCGCGAAAGGCAAAAGTGAAGGCGCGTTCGAGCAGACCTTGCTTGCTGAGGTGGTCATGGCGGTGGACCGCACTGCGCACAGCTCGGTTACGCGGGGCTTTCATCGTCGGTCTCCTGGCGCGGGTCGCGCCATGCCGATACCGCCGCAGCACCGTAAAAGCAAAGATGTTTCAATTAAGCGCGGGGTAGCCCGGCCCAAAAATGGGGCCTGCCGCCGAGGGGCGACGGCAGGCCCTCACCACGCTGTTCGGGAGCGGACAGCGTGTATCGCCCATCTCTTCGGGGGAAGGGCTCTTAAATAAACGCCGCTGCTACGGCTTTGGATGCAGCAGCGGCGAATTTATTCTGATGCCGAAACTTACGGCAGCAAGACGCCGTCAATGACGTGGATCACGCCGTTCGACTGGTTCACATCAGCAATCGTGATGTGTGCGCTATGGCCCTTGGCATCGGTCA
>JAIERC010000417.1 GCA_019747165.1 Sphingomonas sp.
AGCCAGGGCGTGCCCACCCGAGCGCGGGCGATCAAATCAGCGTCAGATCGCCCTTGGCCACCACTGCCCCGGTTGGTTTGCCACTGGGCGACCCACCGATTGGCTCAATTGTTACGGCAAGCGTTGCACCAGCAGTAAAGCGGCCGCGATCGGCGGCGGCGATTGCAACCCCTGTCGCCTGGCGATCATGCAGCACGCCAAGCGAGCGGGGCACCCCGTCTGCCGCAATCACCCATAGTTCCGGACTATGGCCCGCATCGACCAACGCAGCCGCGGCGACACGCAGTTGGCCGGTTGCCGGATCATAGATTGCCGGCACGGCTTTGCCATTGGCGATGGGCACAATCTGGGCGACCAGCACGGTGCCAGTACCCTGGGCGATCTGCGTCGGCGGCGCGCCAGGCACAGTATTTGGTGGGCGCATCACCACCACCGCCAGCATGACCGCCGCCGCAAGACCGCTGGTCAAAGCCAGCCCGCGCCACAGCCGCACCGGCGCTGAATCATTGGCGGCGGGTGCCAAGGCGCGTTCGATCCTGGAGAGCCCGTTGGCGGGCGGTGCCATTTCAGGCGACCAATCGAACAATATCGCGAAATGGGCGCGCCAGCGATCGACGTCGGCGGCGAAATCCGGATCGGCTAGCACCCGGCGCAACGCGTCTGCACGGGCGTCGCCCTCCAGCAAGCCAAGCGCCAGTTCGGCGGCGGTTACCGATGCATCGGGCGGACCGGAATCAGGTGTGCGATCATCCGTCATCGCTGACACACTCCTTCAGCCGCTGCAGCCCGCGACGCACCCAGCTCTTCATCGTACCCAGAGGCACCCCCTGGCGATCGGCCAGCTCAGCATAGGTCGCGCCTTCAAAAAAAGCGGTGCGGATCGCGACGCGCTGACGATCTTCGAGCGCCTCGAGGCAGAGATGCAGCCGCCGCCCTTCATCATTGACGATCATCGCCTCACTCGCCAGCGGGCGATCATCGGCGATGTCAGGGGCGTCGTCGATCGGGGTGGCGGGGCGGGTGCGTTGCGCACGGCGCCAATCGATCGCGCGGTTGCGCGCAATCGTTGCAAGCCAGCTAATCGGGCTTGCCCGGCCGGGTTCATAGCCCCCGGCGCGTTTCCAGATCGTTAGATACACTTCTTGCAACACATCTTCAGCCGCCTGCCTTTCGCCACAGATACGTAGGCAGATGCCAAAAAGTTTTGCAGCCGTGAGGTTATAGAGTTCGGCCATGGCTGATCGGTCTTCGCCACCGGTGCGGACCAGTACGTCGGTGAGATGGGCCCGGGCGGCAGCAGGATCGGCAGGAACAGGCATGATGCCCTCCCGACTAGCCGTCCCCGTCGCTGCCGACAACGCCCGATTAGGCCATCATTGCGGGACAGGTGTCTGTGCGCGGTTGGTCGCGGCTAGTGATCGGGTGTGGCGTTCTGCCCGCGCATTGATTAAAGCCAGCCCAGTATTCCGTATCCCTTATGGAGCTTCGCGCCGGTCATGCGCATTGCCATCGCGTCCGATCATGCTGCCTATGCGCTGAAACAGGCGCTGATCCCCTGGCTTGAAGGGCAGGGCCATGATGTCAGCGATTTGGGTACGCATGGCCTCGAAAGCGTCGATTATCCTGATTTCGGCGCAGCGCTGGCCACAGCAATCGCCGATGGCAGCGCTGAACGCGGCATAGCGCTTTGTGGATCGGGGATCGGTATTTCAATCGCGGCCAATCGAAATCCGGCCTGTCGCTGTGCCCTGGTGTCGGAACCCTTATCGGCTGAACTGGCGCGTCATCATAATGATGCCAACGCGATTGCGATCGGTGCCCGGCTGACCGGCGAAGACATGGCCCGCGCCTGCATCACTGCTTTTTTGACCACCGCGTTTGAAGGGGGTCGCCATCAACATCGCGTCGACAAGCTTGGCGCCGCCCCCCTGGAAGGAATCCCAGCATGAGCACCAATCCCCAGAACCTTGGCTCCCGCACCCTGAGCGATGTGCAGCCCGATGGTTTTTTTACACGCGGCCTGGCTGACGCTGATCCGGCGATCTTTGCTGGCATTACGCAGGAGCTGACTCGTGAACAGACCCAGATCGAGCTGATCGCGAGCGAAAATATCGTGTCGAAAGCGGTGTTGCAGGCGCAAGGATCAGTCTTCACCAACAAATATGCCGAAGGCTATCCCGGCAAGCGTTACTATCAGGGCTGCCACCCGTCCGACCTGGTCGAACAGCTGGCGATTGACCGCGCCAAGCAATTATTCGGTTGCGGCTATGCCAATGTGCAGCCGCATTCGGGCGCGCAGGCCAATGGCGCGGTAATGCTCGCGCTGGTCAAGCCTGGCGACACGATTCTGGGGATGAGCCTGGATGCCGGTGGCCATCTGACGCACGGGGCCAAGGCGGCGATGTCGGGCAAATGGTTCAACGCGGTGCAATATGGCGTTGATCCGGTAACGCATCTCATCGATTTCGAGCAGGTCCGCGCGCTGGCGCTGGCGCATCAGCCAAAGCTGATCATTGCTGGCGGATCGGCCTATCCGCGCCAGATTGATTTCGCCAAATTCCGCGCCATCGCAGATGAAGTGGGTGCCTATTTTCTCGTCGATATGGCGCATTTCTCTGGCCTGGTGGCCGCTGGGCTGCACCCTTCGCCCTTTCCGCATGCTCATATCGCCACGACTACAACCCACAAAACATTGCGCGGTCCGCGCGGCGGCATGATCCTGGCCAATGACGAAGCGCTGGGCAAAAAGCTCAATTCGGCGGTATTCCCCGGGCTTCAAGGCGGCCCGTTGATGCATGTCATCGCGGCCAAGGCAGTGGCGTTTGGCGAAGCGCTGCAGCCGGATTATAAGAGCTATATCGCCGCCGTCATCGAAAACGCCAAAGTGCTGGCCGCGACGCTGAAGGAACGCGGCGCTGAAATCGTCTCGGGCGGCACCGACACGCATCTGGCGCTGATCGATCTGACGCCGCTGGGCGTGACCGGCAAGGATGCGGATGAAGCGCTCGAGCGTGCCGGCATCACCTGCAACAAGAACGGCATCCCCAATGATCCGCTGCCGCCGACCAAAACCAGCGGCATCCGCGTTGGTTCGCCAGCGGGCACGACGCGCGGTTTCGGCCCAGCCGAATTCCGCGAGATCGGCCATATGATCGCCGATGTGCTTGACGGGCTTCGGCAACAGGGCGAAGGCGGCGATCCGTCCGCCGAAGCGCAGGTGCGCGCGCGCGTGCTGGCGCTGTGCGCGCGCTTCCCGATCTATCCCGAAGGAGTCTGAGCGTGACCGAGGACGAAAAGGCGTTGAGCAAGAAAATGGCGGTTGCGGCGCTGATTGGCGCGGTGATCGCCATTCCGGTGCCGTTTGTCGGCCCGGTCGTCGGCGCGATTGCCGGGGCAGGCTTTACCTATTTTCGTGCAAAGAAGCGGGGCTGAATGCGCTGCCCCTTTTGCGGCCATGAAGACAGCCAGGTAAAGGATAGCCGATCGACCGAAGATGGTGCCGCCATTCGCCGGCGTCGCCAGTGCGAAGGCTGCGCGGCGCGATTTACGACGTTCGAACGCATCCAGCTGCGCGATCTCTATGTGTTGAAAAGCGAGGACCGCCGCGAACCGTTTGAGCGTGAAAAGCTGATGCGATCAGTGGCGATTGCCTGTCGCAAGCGCCCGATCGATACGGTGCGCATCGAAAAACTGGTGACGAGCATCCAGCGTCAGCTCGAAACATTGGGGGATAGCGACATCCCCTCCCAGCGGATTGGTGAGCTGGTGATGGACGGGCTGAAAGAGCTCGATTCGGTCGCCTATATCCGCTTCGCCAGCGTCTATAAGGACTTCCGCGAGGCGCGCGATTTTGAGGAATTTGCGGGCAATGTGGCCGAGGTGGGCAAGGGGTGAGGGGGACGAGGCCAAGTCCGAAATTGCCCCAACATAACCCCCCGTTCGGGCTGAGCGAAGTCGAAGCCCACGCCCACGCCCACGCGGGACACTTGCCCTTCGACTTCGCTCAGGGCGAACGGCGGTTCAGAATCAAGGCATTGGAATGAGCTTCTACGCTTACATGCTGCGCTGCGCCGACGGCAGCTACTATACCGGGCACACAGATGATCTGGAGCATCGCATCGCCCAGCATCAGCATGGTGAGCTTGAAGGCTATACCCAGGGGCGTCGGCCGGTAGAATTGGTGTGGTCTGAATACTTCCAAACGCGGCTTGAAGCGCTTGAGGTTGAGCGCCAGGTCAAGGGCTGGACACGGAGGAAGAAGCAAGCCTTGATCGATAGCGACTGGCAGACCCTGCACGAGGCTTCAATTCCCCCGTCGGAGCGTGCCCTTCGACTTCGCTCAGGGCGAACGGAGGAAAGCTCTGAAATTCCAGGCCGAGATGACGATGGCAGTCACTTATCAACACCCGTTCGTGCTGAGCGAAGTCGAAGCACCGGCGCAACACCTGCCCCACTCCCCGTCATCGTCCTGGTCCGCCCGCAGCTTGGCGAGAATATCGGCAAGGCAGCGCGGGCGATGCTCAATTTCGGGCTGACTGAGCTGCGGCTGGTCGCGCCGCGGGATGGCTGGCCCAATCCGTCGGCAGGACCAGCCGCATCGGGCGCTGATATCGTGCTCGAACAGGCGACTGTGTTCGACAGCGTTGCCGCTGCTGTCGCTGATTGCGCGCAGGTCTATGCCACGACGGTGCGCAAGCGCGGCGTGACCAAGCCAGTGGTGACACCCGAAGCGGCGGCGCGCGACATTCATGCCGCACCAACCCGCGCCGCCATCCTGTTCGGGCCGGAACGCGCCGGGCTGGAGACTGATGATGTTGCGCTCGCCCGCACCATCATCACCGTGCCGATCAATCCCGCCTTTGGCTCGCTCAATTTGGCCCAGGCGGTGATCCTGATCGCTTATGAATGGAGCAAGGGGGTGGCCCTTGCCAGCCCGCCCAGCGTCGACATGCCCGTGCCCGCGACGCAGGAAGAGTTGGAAGGGATGCTGCAGCAACTCGATACGATGCTGGAGGATGCCGGTTATTTCTTCCCGCCCGATCGAACAGTGACGACCAAGCGGACCTTGCGCACGCTGCTCACCAAGCCCGGCTGGTCAACGCAGGAAGTGCGGACGGTGCGCGGTATCTTATCCACGCTCGATCGACCGCGGCCGAGCCGGGGCGGCTGAAACCCTTGGCAGCGCTCAGCGTTTGTCGAACAAGTCAAGTTCATAGGCGATCGATGCTTCGACCAGATCGTCCCACAAGGCCGCGATCGCGGCGTCGGGCAGGCCGAGCTTGGCGGCTTCAGCGCGGGCATTGGCGATCACCAGCGCCTTGCGCGCTTCATCGCGGACCTTGTCGCGAGTCGGCTTGATCCGCGCGGCGGCGGCCATATAGGCAAAGCGCCGTGCCAACAGCGCGATCAAATCGCGATCGACCTGATCGACGCCAGCGCGGACCTCGGCCATGGTCATGCAGTCGGGGCCGTCAAGGATGGTGTCTGTCATGGCCCGCGCTTTTGGCGAACCGGTGCGCGCCTGTCCAGCGTAACGCGCCCAGCTTGACTCAACTGATCAGCCCCGCTAACCGCCCGCCTTCGCAAATGGCCCCGCACCCCGGTGAAGCGGTGGCCCTGTTTCGGTCCTCAACAGATCAGCACAGAGCGATGA
>JAIERC010000318.1 GCA_019747165.1 Sphingomonas sp.
CAGCGACCGTCAGCGTCGAAAACAGCGCGCCGCCCTGAAACAAAACGCCCCAGCGCCGCCGGATGTCGATGGTCTCGTTCTCGCTGCGGTTGACGGTCGATTCGCCAAACACCTTGACCTCACCATCATCGGGCAATTGCAGCCCGATAATGGTCCGCATCAACACTGATTTGCCCGTACCCGATCCACCGACCACGCCGAAAATCTCGCCGCGCCGAACCTGCAGATCAAGCCCTTCATGCACGACCTGTTCGCCAAAACTGGTCGTGAGCCCTTTGACCGAGATGACCACGTCGCCTGCCATCAGACCCAGCCAAGCCAGGTGAAAAACACCGCAAAAAAGGCGTCGAGGACAATCACCAGGAAAATCGCCTGCACCACAGCAGATGTCGTCCGCTTGCCGACCTGTTCGGCGTCGGATTCAACCAGCATACCCTGAAAACACCCGGCAATGGCGATGATCGCGCCAAAGACGGGGGCCTTGACCAGCCCGATATAAAGGTCGGTGATCGGCACCACTTCGCGCAGGCGCTGGATGAAGGTGACCGGCGGGATGCCAAGCGATATCCAGCAGAACAGCCCGCCGCCGACAATGGCGAAGACCGAGGCGTAGAAGCCGAGCAACGGCATCATCAGCACAGCCGCGAGCACGCGGGGCAGCACCAGCGCCTCCATCGGCGAAACGCCGATGGTGCGCATCGCATCGATTTCTTCGGTCAGCTTCATCGTGCCGATCTGCGCGGCGAAGGCGGAACCTGATCGGCCGGCGACCATGATCGCGGTCATCAGCACGCCAAGCTCGCGCAAGGTGATCCGCCCGACCAGATTGATCGTGAAAACCTCGGCCCCGAACTGGCGGAGCTGCACGGCACCCTGCTGCGCGATCACCAGCCCGATCAGGAAGCTCATCAGCCCAATGATCCCGAGTGCAGACACGCCAACGACTTCGAAGCGGTGCACCGTCGCGTTGAAGCGAAAGCGCTTGGGGTGGGTGATGACGTTGAAAAAGGCGATGCAGGTTGCGCCGAAGAAACCCAGCAGCCCGTACATCGTCTTGAATGTCATGATCGTCGCTTCGCCGATCTCACCGATCACGCGGACCAGCGGGCCAGCGGAGTCGGGGCGCATGGCAACTTGTTGATCGGCGGCCGATACTTGATCGAGCAGATGGGCTGCATCGCGGCTCAACCCCTCAATCCGCGCGCCATGCTCTTCCGCAAAGCGATAGATTAACCAGGCCCCGACCGTATCAATCCGTTCGACCCGGCTGAGATCCAGGCGATCGACAGCGCCGTCAAAATTACGCAGTCGATTGGGGAAATCGCCGAGCTTGGCCAATGACAAGCTGCCGCTAAAGCGCAGCGTGTCGGCTCCGCCGACATTTTCATGTGAAAATTCAGCCATAGCGCCCATCACGCCATCCTTTGCTGCAATCGCGCTGGATCGGCAAGAACATAGCTGTCTATGGTTGAGACATGCAGGACATTGCCATTTACGACATGGACAAGACAATCACCCGGTCGGCAACCTGGACGCCGTTCCTGCTCTATGCCGCCCGCCGCCGAGCGCCGTGGCGGCTCGCGCTGATGCCGCTGCTGGGCGGGGCGGGGCTGGGCTATGCGATTGGGCTGGTTAGTCGCGGGCAGCTCAAGCAAATGGCGTTTCGGCTGATGCTTGGTAGGGTAGTGCCCGCTCCGGTGATGGCGATGCTCGCCGCAGGGTTTGCGGACAAGATCGCTGCCGATGGGGTCTGGTCGGCGGCGCGGGCGCAGATCGCCCGTGATCGGGCAGCGGGACGTCGCCTGGTGCTCGCGACGGCCTCCTTTCGCTGTTATGTTGATGCCATTGCCGCAGATCTTGGTTTTGATGCGGTAATCGCGACCGAATCGACCTATGCCCTAGATGGCGGCGTAACGGCGCTAATCGCCGGTGATAATTGTTACGGCATGGCCAAGCTTGATCGGATCAGGGGCTGGATGGCCGACCAAGGCGTGGCGCGGGGGCAAGCAACGATCGCCTTTTATTCCGATCATGTTTCCGATGGGCCCACGCTGGCCTGGGCTGATCGGCCCTATGCGGTCAATCCGCATGCCGCGCTCAGGCAGCTCGCTGCTGCGCAGGGATGGCCGGTGCTCGACTGGACTGACTGAAGCGCTGTCACAACAGCAGATCAATGCTGTGGATTACCAGCCCGACCAGCCCGCCAACAATCGTGCCGTTGATCCGGATGAATTGCAGGTCGCGGCCAACCGCATTTTCAATCCGGCGGGTGATTGTATCGGCATCCCAGCCGCGAATCGTCTCAGAGACCAGCCGAACGATCGAATCGCCATAATCGGCCGCCGTGCCGACAGCCGCGCGGCGCGCAAAGCGATTGATGGTGGCGCGCAGCCGGGCATCTTCCTGCAACGTCGTGCCGAGTTGATACAATGCTTCGCCAAGCTTGCCTTCGCGCCCGGCATCAGGGTCGCGCGCAATCCGCAGCATCGCGTGGCGCGCCGATTCCCACAGCCCATCCAGCCAATTTTGCATCGCTGGATTTTCAATGATCTCCAGCTTCATCGCCTCCGCGCGCAGGCGCATCGGGGCATCGAATTGCAGATCAAAGGCGAGCTTGGCCAGACCCTCCTCGGCTTTGGCGCGCAAGGGGTGGCCGGGGTCCTCGGCCATGTCGACGAGCATCTGATCTAGCCCGTCGATAATCTTGTTGGCGAGCGTTTCATCAAGGCCGGTCCAGCGCATGATCGATCCAGCGCGTTCATGCACCATGGCGCGGATCAGGTGTTCGTTGGCTGACAATGTGCGTCCGGCCCAGCGGATAATGCCGTTGAGCAATGGCAAATGGCGGTCCTTGGCCATCGCCGCCTCCAGCGCCTGACCGAGCAGCGGGGCGACTTCAAGCGCACGGAGCCGCTGGCCGATCGTCGCCTTGACCATACCGCCCAGTCGCTTTTGATCGAACGCTTCAAGCAAATCGGCAGCAAGACGGGAGGCGCCGCGCCGCAGGCGACCATCGCCGCCAGACGGGCTGGCCAGCCAGCGGCCCGCTGACGAGGCCAGATCAAGCCGCCGCATCCGCCGCGCGACGACGCCGGGCACCAGGAAGTTGTCGCGCAGAAAGGCGGCAAGATTGTCGCCAATCCGGTCCTTGTTGCGCGGGACAATCGCGGTGTGCGGAATCGGCAGGCCACCGGGATGGCGGAACAAGGCGGTGACCGCGAACCAGTCGGCCATACCGCCGACCAAGGCGGCCTCAGCAAAAGCGCGGACGAAACCGAATAGCGGGTGCACATTGGCCAGGCTGCGCGCGATCAGATAGAGCGCGGCCATCGCCACCAGCAGCCCGGTGGCGATGGTGCGCATGCGGATCAGCGCCGCCGGTGGGGCTTGGTCATGGCTGGCAGGGCGAGCGAACAGGTTCATTGACGAAACAATCCCTCAACCACGGGATTGTTCACAAGCAGATTCGTCCGATCGCTCACTCCGCCGGCTGCGGTTCGCCATCCCCGGGGGCATAGCCAATCGGCCGGGGGCCATTTGGCTTGAGGTCAATCACGGGCACGCCGTCATCGCCTGCCTTGTAGGTGAGCAAGCGACGGCCAAGGCGTGGGCCAATCCATTCCTCAATCCCGACAGCGATGCTGAACCCGGCGGGTACAATCACGAGCGTGAGCAGGGTCGAAAGAATGAGGCCACCGATCACCGTCACGCCCATCGGCGCGCGGAAGCTGCCGTCGCCCGTCAAGGACAAGGCGATTGGCACCATGCCGGCGACCATCGCGATCGTCGTCATCACAATCGGCTGTGCGCGCTTATGCCCGGCGTCAAGGATCGCAACGTTCTTGGGAACGCCCTTCATCATCTCCTCGAGCGCGAAATCGACCAGCAGGATTGAATTCTTAGCGACGATCCCCAGCAGCATCAGCAGGCCGATAAACACCGGCATCGATACCGGATCGCCAACGATCCGCAGCGCGATCGCGCTGCCGAGCGGCGCGAGAATGAGCGAACCCATATTGACGAGTGGCGGCATGACGCGTTTGTACAGCAGCACCAACACCGCGAACACCAGCATGACACCCGCGACGACCGCGATGACGAAGTTGACGAGCAATTCAGCCTGCCACTTGGCTTCGCCGATGGCAAGCTGGGTGACGCCGACCGGCAAGTTCTTGAGTGCAGGCAACTTCTGAATCTTGGGCATCGCATCGCCCGTCACCTTGCCCGGGGCAAGATCAGCGCCAACGGTGATCCGCCGAATCTGGTTTGCGCGCTGAATCAGCGTGGGGCCAGCGCCAAAGCCGATATCGGCAACCACCTTGAGCGGCACTGAACCGCCATTGCTGGTTGGCACCGGCAGATTTTCGATCGTTGACAGATTGCGTCGCGAATCTTCAGATAGCGCAACGCGGATCGGGATCTGGCGATCAGATAGCGAGAATTTGGCGACGTTCTGATCGATATCGCCAAGCGTCGCGATCCGGATTGACTGGCTCAGCGCGGCAGTGGTGACACCCAGATTGGCGGCAAGATCCATGCGCGGTCGGATCGTGATTTCAGGCCGTTTCAGATCGCCGTTGACGCGCGCTGCGCGCAGTTCGGGCAGGCCGTTCATCTCGCCGACGAGCTGGTTGGCGACCTGGTTTAGCTGGGCCGGATCAGAGCCACCCAAGGTGATCGTAATATCACGACCGGACCCGCCACCGCCGCCGCCATTTTGCGACTGGAAGTTGACGCGAGCGTCGGCAATACTGGTCAGCTGCGGGGCAAAGGCGCGTTCGAATTCAACGCTCGTCCGGCTGCGATCATGCTTGAGCGTAATGAAGACGCTGGCACTGCCGATATTGATATTGGTGAAGGCGTTGGCGACTTCAGGGGCATCCTTGATGATCGCGGTGACACGCCGGGCGACGTCCTCGGTTTGCTTGAGCGTCGAACCGGGGGCGAGCTGGATCCGGATGCGGCTGTAATCGGTATTGATCGTTGGTTGGAAGGTCAGCGGGATGGGCCCGATCAAGCCAGGGACGCCAGCAAAGGCGACAATGGTTGCCAGCAGCGATAATCCACCCAGGCCGACGGTTTTCCAGCGATTGCTGATCGACCAGCGCAGCGCCACCATATACCGGTCCATGAACCAGCCTTCGCCATGGCTTGCGCTGCCCTTGGCCTCCAGGAAATAGGCGGCAAGCATGGGCGTGATCAAGCGAGCGACCGCTAGGCTGACCAATACCGCGGCGACAACCGTCAGGCCAAAATTCTTGAAAAACTGGCCCGAAATCCCGGGCATTAAGCCAACCGGCAGGAACACCGCGACGATCGACATGGTCGTGGCCAGCACGGCTAGCCCGATTTCGTCGGCGGCGTCGATCGATGCCTGATAGGCGGATTTACCCATCCGCATGTGGCGTACAATATTTTCAATTTCCACGATCGCATCGTCAACCAGCACACCGGCGACCAGGCTCAGCGCGAGCAGGCTCAATGAGTTGAGCGAAAAGCCCATCAAATCCATGAACCAGAAGGTCGGGATGGCGGAAAGCGGAATGGCAATCGCTGAGATGATCGTTGCGCGCCAGTCCCGCAAGAAAATGAAGACGACGATAACGGCTAGAATAGCGCCCTCGATCATCGCTTCGATAGCCGAATGATATTGGGTCCGGGTGTAATCAACGCTGTTGAAGAGTTCAGTGA
>JAIERC010000467.1 GCA_019747165.1 Sphingomonas sp.
TATCGAGCAGGAAATTCTGGCCAAGCGCCTTGCTCGCTTGCAGCCCGTGCCGGGCAATGACGTCGCGCAGCGGCGGAAGCGTCGTCACCCCTGCGCAGCGCGACGGATGGCAGCGCTGGCGGCGAGCTGGATCGCAGCGATCATCGCCCCGGGCTCCGCCAAATTCTTGCCGGCAATATCAAACGCCGTGCCGTGGTCGGGCGATGTGCGGACGATCGGAAGGCCCAGGGTAATATTGACGCCATCGTCGAAATGCAGCGTTTTTAGTGGGATAAGCGCCTGATCGTGATAGCAGCATAAAGCCGTATCAAAACGCGCCCGTCCGCGCGGGTGGAACATTGTGTCGGCGGGTAAGGGGCCGATAATGTCGATCCCTTCAGCGCGCAGCGCTTCGATTGCCGGGCGCAGGATATCAATTTCTTCCCGACCCATTGCGCCCTGTTCGCCGGCATGCGGGTTGAACCCGGCCAGCGCCAGCCGCGGGTGCTCAATCCCGAAATTTCGCGTCAAGCCACGCGCCGTCACCCGCGCTTTGGCGATGATCAGTTCCACGCTCAGTAATTCACTAACGCTGGCGAGCGCGACATGAGTGGTAATGGGAACGACCCGCAAAGTGGGACCGGCCAGCATCATCACGGTGTTTTCGCGGGAAATGCCGCATCGTTCAGCGACAAATTCGGTTTGCCCGGGATCGGTAAAGCCGATCTGATACAGCTGCGCCTTGGAAACCGGCCCGGTTACAAGCGCGCCTGCAGCCCCCGATCGGGTCAGGCCAACGGCGAGTTCAAGCGCATGGAGCGCACAGCGCGCCCCATCGACATCCGGTTCTCCCGGCGTGATGTCCCCGGCATCCTGGATGGACAGCACGGGTAACGCGGTTTCAAACAAGGCGGCCGCGTCAGCCGGATCGCTGACGCGTTCGACTGGGCCATCCCATATCTTTTCGATCGCGCGGACATCGCCAACCGCGAAAAACGGCGCCAATCCATGCTCATGACGCCTGGCCCATGCCTTTGCGGCTACCTCCGGACCAATCCCCGCAGGATCGCCCATCGAAACGGCGATTGGCGCCAGCATCGTCCGATCAGCGATATTCGACGATGGCGTCGCGGCGGAGATCGCGCAATTTGTGGTCCGCGCGCAGATTGACGCCGCGTTGCTCCATTTGCTGACGCACTTGCTCCATGCTGGGCAGGCCAGCGACTTTCGGCTCGTCGCGACCACAAAGCACCAGCGCGCGAACACCGTCAGTCGGTGAGCCAAAGGGCGGGGTGGATTCACCGATTTGGAGCTTCAGCATGATGTCTTGCAGCTGGGCTGGCAGATCGCGCACCTTGATCGAATCATTATCGACGACTTCAGCACCAAAGACGGCAGCGGCTTTGGCAACATCGCCACAGCCCTTGATCTCTTGAGTCATCTTGGCGAAGGCAGAGACCTTTGCGGTCGCTTCCTCCTTGGTGATCCCGGCTTTGAAGGCCATGCTGATCTGGCGGAGATTGAGCAGCGTATCTCGGGGGTCGCTGGTGCCGATTTTGCGGGTATCGACCAGATAGAGGATCGAATAGCCGCCCGGCACCGGTACGGGACCAGCAAGCTGGTTGACCCGCATTTCGACGGCTGCCTGCGCCAGCGTTTCGGGTAGCTGGCCTGCCCGCACCCAGCCAAGATCGCCACCGACGGCCGCGGTCGACGCCTCTGAACGGTCGCGGGCAACTTGCTCGAACGGTTTCTGGCCCTTCTGAATTTCACTGATCAACGCGCGCGCTTCAGACAGCACCTGCTGTTCGCGCTCGGGCGAAGCGGTTAGGTAGATTTCCTTGACGTGAAATTCTTCCGCGCCTTGGTTCGCCTTGATCCGCGCGATGATACCCGCGACTTCGGTATCCCCCACGTTGATGAACGGCTCCACCTTACGGCGCAGATAACGGCTCCACGCCAATTCCGCCTCGATCTGGCGGCGCAGCGATCGCTCAGATGATCCGACGGCACGCAAATAGATGCGCAGTTCGGGCACCGGCTTGTTAAAGCTGCGGGCAACCCCGGCAAAGCTGCGATCAATTTCTTCCTTGGTCACCTTGATATCGCTGGCCTTGGCTTCCTGGATCTGCAGCGTTTCGTCGATCAGGCCACTCAACACCTGCAACCGCAGCCGTTCGCGGTCTTCTGGCGAGGGTTTGAAATTATTCGCTGCGATCAATAGCGCCACGCGTTGATCGACATCGGTGCCGGTAATGATCGCGTCGTTGACGATCGCGGTCGGCTTGCGGACATTCGGATCCAGCTTGCCGAAAATTTGCAGATTGGCGGGGATGTTTAGGTTGGTTTCGGGCAGTTGATTGTCAGCCACTGTCTGGGCCAGCGCAGCGCTTGCCATGATGATGCCAGTGGCGAGAAAGGCTGAACGGCCGAACAGGCGCGGTGTTGCGAACAATTTCATCACTAGCTTCGAATTCCCAATAATCGATCAAATACCGGATCGCATCGGCCCCTTGGGCCCGGACGGCTGAACCCAAGCTTAGCGCCCGAGGTTCTTGAACGCCAGCGTCAACAGAAAACTGTCGCCGCGCCGTGCGTCACCGGTGTCCTGGTAATCGCGTTTCCAAGTCAGGCCAAGCCGCAGACAGTCATCTTCATATGCAAAGCCGATCCGGTGACGCACCGGCGTAAAGCCGTTCGCTTGCGACGTCGGATCCTCGCGTCGATCGGTAAGATCCACCACAGCGGAGCCGAAGATCGACCAGAATCGGGCAAACTGCATGCGCCCGCCCACCCGGGCTTCCTCGCGATCGCGTAAGTCTTCCAACGCGGGGGTAATGTTCCGGTTGAGCCGCAAATAGCCAAGCAACAGATATGTTCCGCGTGTCCCGATCGTCGCGTCGAGTTCGTTGCGGCGGAGCGCCAGCCCATCCTTATCGAGACGGTAGCGATGCGTCAGCGTGACCAGATCCTTGTACCGCAAAACATTGCGGCCGACGATATCAGACACGCGATCACTCAGCCCCGTGCCATCCGGCAGCAAAGTCGTTCGGTTGCTGAGCCGATAGCTCTGGCCAATATTTGCATCAAAGGTGAAATCGGGCAGGGCGAGCGACCAGTCGACGCCATAGGTTGCCCGCGTCGAATCCTCGACCCGGTCATAGCCAGGAAACCGATTGAGCGAAAACAGGTTTGAATCTTCCAGATCAACCGCCCGCGAATCCTCATTAGGGATCGCCAGATTGTTGATGGGCGGGGAGGCGACGATCTGGAAGCGTGGGGTCAGCCGCTGCGTGCCGCTCAGAAACTGACCGATCAATGGCCATTTGATATCAAGCGCGACCGCACCGATCGCTCGCGCATGGAATCCGTCCTGGCCGCGATAGCTGACGACGCTGGTCGCCACAGTATTGCCGGCATTATAGATATCGCCCCGCGCAAAAGCCGTTAGCGTCACTTCCTGGCCCAGCGGCGTTATCCGGCGGAGATCCCATTGCGCACTGGCAAAGGCACGCTGGCTATTCTGGCCCGCTGCCCGGCCGATTGCTAAGCTGTTGACCTGAAAATTCAGCCGGCCGCCATCGATCAGCACGTCATTTATGCGGCGCCGATAATCGATTTCGGGTAGCGCAAAAGGCTGCAGCCCCTGGCGATCGCCAACCCGCAGGGTCTGCACGGCCCAGCCGGCGATCGACAAATAGCTGTTGGCGTCAATCCGCTCGATCTTGATCGTGTTGCGCAAGATGTCGCCGCGCGAAATATCATAACGACGCAGGAAGGTGCGATCGGTTGTTACCCGGATCGATCCACTGATGCTCCAATAGGGATCGAATTGGAATCTACCGCTAGCGTCGAAATAGCCGCGAAATGCGTTTTGCGCGGTTTGCGGGTTTACCGCGAGTGTATCTGTTCGGTCGCTGACGGTGCCATAGGCCAGCACGCGATACGCGCCCTTAGTCGTCAGCGCCTGATATTCGGCCTGCAGCATGGGCAGTGCGGCGCTGAACACGCGCGGTGTAATGGTCAAGCCGCGGTTGGGCGCGATGCGCCAATAATAGGGCACGGCCGCCTCAGCCCCGTTCACGCGACCATATTTCAGATCGGGCGTTAGAAAGCCGCTATCGGTGCCATCGCCCACGGGATTGGAAAAGGCCGGCAGTGGGATAGAGGCGATGCCGAAGATGTTGACGCGGGCACCTTTGTAAAAAATGCGCTGGCGGACAGGATCATAGATGACGCGCGCCGCCGTGATCTTCCAGGACGGCATTTTTGGGCAGTTTTTTGAATCGACAACTGAACAGGGCGTGTAGGCGGCATCATCAAGCGTGACGATGCCGTCCTTGCGGCTGCCACGGTCCGCGGCCAGGCGCCCGCCCTGATCAAGGACGACCAGCATATTCTCGATCACGCCATCCTTCAGCGAATCGGTAAGTTCAATCGTATCGCCATAGGCAGCATCGCCGCCTGGATTGGTAACGACGATATTGCCCGTCGCGGTCACCAGGCCCGTTTCGCGGTTCCACACAATCGTGTCGGCGCGCAATCGGTCGCCGCCGCGGTGCATGCGCACATCACCGCGCGCCGTAACGATATCGCTCTTGCTGTCATAGTCGATGCCATCGGCGCTGAACTGGACCTGATCGGCGGTTGCCGCGCCCTTTATGTCATTGCTTGGAATCTCGGTCGGCGATGGCAGATCGGTGGGGCGATCCTGCAAATCCTGCGCCCCCGCAGGCGTGGCCACCGCAAGAATCGTTGCCAGAGCACAGGAGGCAAGAAGAAAGGAACGCTTCACGCTGGCATCGACCCCTGGCGGAAATGGCCGCCGCCTTGCGCGGCTATCGCATTGGACGGGCGGCGCTGCAATCTCGGTTCGTGCTTTGCCACGCTGGTACGGAGCGCTTAAGGGGAACGAGTCGTCTTTGTGACTGTCGTTAAGGAATCCGATGCATATCCAGTTTGCCGCTCGCCGCCCCGCTGACACGCCGGTCTTGGCTCTTCCCGTCGAAAAAGATGGGCTAGAGCGGATCGCGTTTGGCGATATCGATGCTGCCGCCCAACGATTGGCGATTAGCGCCGCACGTGCAGCCCGTTTCGACGGCGAAGCAGGTGCGCTCGTTGAGGCCTTTGTCGGCATCGGCGATGCCGTCGTTCAGCTATTGCTGGTTGGCGTCGGGCCGGGTGGTGAGGCCGAGTATGAACGCGCCGGTGGTGCGCTCACGGCGCGGTTGCTGACATCGGGCGTGACCAGCCTGACGGTTGATTTTTCCAGCCTTGGCGGCACGCCGGCGGCTGGTGCGGTGGCGCGTTTCGCCGCTGGCGCGGCCCAGCGGAGCTGGCGGATCGACAGGTATCGCACCAAGCTCGCCGAAAAGGCCAAGCCAACGCTGACCGCGATCACGCTGGTCGGCACGCCCGTAGGCAGTGAGGAAGCCTGGCACCGGCAGGATGCGGTAACCAAGGGACTGGACCTGACCCGTACGCTCGTGTCCGAACCACCCAACATCATGTATCCGGTCAGCTTTGTCGATGCCGTCAAGGCAGATGTCGATGGGCTGGGGCTGGAAATCACGGTGCTGGGCGAGTCGGAAATGGCCGCGCTAGGCATGGGATCATTGCTGGGGGTCAGCCAGGGATCGGTGCGTGAGGCGCAGCTGCTGGTGATGAAATGGTCGGGCAAGGGGCCGGGCGATCCCGATCTCGCGCTGGTCGGCAAGGGGGTTACCTTCGATACAGGCGGTATCTCGCTCAAGCCCGGGCCGGGCATGGAAGACATGAAATGGGATATGGGCGGCGCGGGTGCGGTCGCCG
>JAIERC010000296.1 GCA_019747165.1 Sphingomonas sp.
GCAGCCGCACCGCCATATCGGCACTATGCGTTGCTCCACCCGCAAAGCGGCGGACGGCATCCGCCACGGCGGCCTTATCTTCACGCACCACCAGATCGCCCGGATACAGCGGCGGCGCGGCGGGATCGACATCAGCAGCACGAACAAACGCATCGTTCATCTGGAGGAAGCGCCCCTCGCGATCGATCAGGGCTATCCCGAACGGCATCAGCGATACCAGGCTGCGGACATGCGCCGATGCATTGGCGCCGATCGCAGGCCCGGTCGTTTCCTCTTCGTCAAGCAGCGCCACCAGCAAAGGCGCATCATCGCCCTCGATAAACGGGATTTGCACCACGCGCAGCGGCGTGCCCTTCAGCCCCTCGCGCTCGAACCGGACCATGCCCTGGCCATCAGTGATCAGGAAGCGCGCGAAATCGCGGCCAGCAATCGCGCCTTCCTCATGCCCCATTGCCCGCACCCGAAACACCCGATTTGCCGCGCGAATTCGGCCATCGGCGGTGATCAGCGCGGTCATGATCCCGGCCGTCGCCAGCCGATTGCCGACCGTACCACCGATCATCGCCTCGACGGTCGCAGCGAGATCAGCCCCTTGCGCCCCGGCAAAGCGCCAGACGAGCATATCCTCCGCCTCACCCGCCCGCTCGATCGATGCAGCGATAGGCCCCGCATCGATCATCAGCCGATCAAGACCAGCGACACCGTCTCGCCAGGCAGCACGCCCCGCGCTGGCGAGTTCGGCAATCTGCGTTTCCCCAACCGGCAGATTGGGCGGCGTCGGGAAGCCGCCAAAGACGAGCTGATAGCGATTATTGGCGCAGATCAAGCGGCCAGCGCGATCCGTGACCGCAACCGCATCGCTGCTCGCCTCCGCCAGCGCGCGAGCGACAGACCAGTCGGTTTCGGCTGGTACGGTGGCAGCCGGTGCGATCATCGCCCTTATGCCGATGACGATTCCGAACAGCACGATCGCGCCACCCAAAAAGCCTGCCGCGATCACGGGATCGCCAATCGCGGCCAGCACCACGACCGCCGCCGTCAGCCCGCAGAGCAACGCGAGCAGCGCCGCCATTCGGGCGGGGCGACGGATCGACGCGGACGGTACAGAAAGGCTGGCCATGCCCCCTTTTGGCCCCGTCCGCGCGACCGTCAAGCGGCTACCAGATGCGGACGCGATCTTCGGGCTTCAGCACCAGCTTCTGGCCATCCTTTGGCGCAAAGGCGGCGTACCAGGGATCGAGATTGCGGACGATCCAGGCGCGTTGTTCACCCGGCGCGTGGGGATCGGTCAGCAGCCGATTCCGGAGATCAGCCTCGCGGTGCTTGCGCCGCCACACTTGCGCATAGCCGAGATAGAATCGCTGATCCCCGGTGAGCCCATCGATGACCGGCGCGGGCTTGCCGCCAAGCGAGGCGTGATAGGCATCGATCGCCGCCGACAGCCCGGCCAGATCAGCGGTATTCTCGCCCAGCGTCAGCCCGCCCTTCACATGAAAGCCCGGCAGCGGCTCATAGGCATCGAACTGCGCGACCAGCTTGGCCGTGCGCGCCTTGAACGCAGCGATATCGGCATCGGTCCACCACTGGGTCAGCCGCCCTTTGGCATCGAATTTCGATCCCTGATCATCGAAATGATGGCTCATTTCATGCCCGATCACCGCACCAATCGCGCCATAATTCACCGCCGGATCGGCCTTTGGATCAAAGAAGGGCGGCTGGAGGATCGCGGCCGGGAAGGTAATCGCCACCAAGGTTGGGTTGGCCTGCGCATTCACCGTCATTGGGGCGAGGCCCCATTCCCAGCGATAGATCGGCTTGCCGAGCTTGTCCTTGTTATAGCGATCCGCCCATTGGTTCGCCCGCAGCTTGTTGCCAAACGCATCGCCCCGCGTAATCACCAGCGCCGAATAATCGCGCCATTTATCGGGATAGCCGATCCGCGGAACAAAGGCGGCGAGTTTGGCATGCGCCTTCACCTTGGTTTCAGCGGACATCCATTCAAGATTGTCGAGCCGCACATTCATTGCCGCGATGATGTTCTTGACGAGCTGATCCATCGCCGCCTTGGTCGCCGGCGGAAAATAACGCGCGACATAGATTTTCGACACGTCATCGGTGATCGCCCCGGACGTCCAGTTCACCGCGCGCTTCCAGCGGGCCTGCTGTTCAGGCGTGCCGCCCAGGACAGTGCCGTACATCGCAAAGCGCGCTTCATCGAATTTCTTGGGCAGCACATCGGCAAAGCCATCAAGCGAGCGGATCAGCAATTGATCCTTGAGTACCGCCAGCGGCGTTGCCTGAATCAGTGCTGCCATCTTGGTAATCGCGGACGGCTGGCCGACGATCACCGTTTTGACGGGGGTGCCGACCGCCTTGAAATACCCGGCGAAATCAAAGCCGGGCGCCATTTTCTGCAGATCGGCTACCGCCATCTTGTTATAGGTCTTGTCGGCATCACGGCTTTCGATCCGCGTCCAATGCGCCTTGGCGATCTCCGTTTCGAAATCGACAACGGCCTTGGCCCGGGCCGCTGCATTGCCTTCCCCCGCCAGCGTAAACATCTGCGCGATATAGGCCTGATAAGCAGTGCGCGCGGCGACCAGCTTGGCATCATCGCTGAGATAATAATCGCGGTCCGGCAGCCCCAGCCCGGCCTGACGCAGGCTGACGGTGTAGACATCGGGGTCTTTGGCATCCTGCGACACGCCGCTGCCAAACGGCACGCCGACCCCATTGCGATCCGCTTGCGCGACCAGCGCGGCATAGCCCGCCTTTGATTTCAGCGCCTTGATCGTGCCAAGCCAGGGCTTGATCGGCGCCAGTCCCTTGGCCTCAATCGTCTTGGTGTCGAGATAGGCGGCATAAGCGGCCCCGATCTTTGACTTCGGCTTTTTCATCGCCGCTTCAAGCAGCCCGCGCGTCCGCTTTTGCGAGACGTCCTGCAGGATATCGAACGAACTGTAGCTGGCCTTGTCGGCCGGAATTTCGGTATTCTTCGCCCAGGTGCCATTGGCAAAGCCAAAGAAATCATCGCCCGGCTGCACGCTTGGGTCCATGCCCGCGGTATCAAAGCCAAAGCTGCCATATTGCGGGCGTTCAGCACTGGCGGACGGCATGACATGGACATTGGGGGCGGTGTTTTGCGCCCCGGCTTGCGCGAAGGTGACCCCGGCAAGCGTTGCGGTGGCGGTGGCGAGGAGCATCGAAACGAAGAGCGACTGCCGCATGGGTCATCCTTATGCTTGGGTAGATCGGGTGCCTGGATGGATTTAGGACCGGGTGGTCCTAGTGCCGGGGGTGGACACCCATTTTCTACCGCAATTGGGCGGCTAGTCAAATTTGTGACAATTGAAACCCAATGTCTTTTTCAGCCCCTGTCACGCATGATTCTGCCCTGTTCGCGCTTCCAATCGCGCTCTTTGATCGTTTCGCGCTTGTCATGCGCCTTTTTGCCCTTGGCCAGCGCGAGTTCGACCTTCGCCCGCCCCTTTGAATTGAAATAGATCATCAGCGGTACCAACGTCATCCCCTCGCGCGCGACGGCACCGTGCATCTTGTTGATCTCGCGCTCATGCAGCAGCAATTTGCGCGGCCGCTTGGGTTCATGGTTGAAGCGATTGCCATGGCTGAATTCGGGGACGTTCGAATTGATCAGCCAGACTTGATTGTCCTTCACCTCGGCATAACTCTCAGCGATCGACCCCGTCCCCGCCCGCAGTGCCTTCACCTCGGTACCGGTCAGCGCGATGCCAGCCTCAAACACCGTCTCGATCGCATAATCGAACTTCGCACGCCGGTTTTCGGCGACGATCTTGGTTTTTTCGAAAGTGGGCGGTTTGGGACGGGCCATAAGGGAGCGGCATGTAGGCGCGGGCGGGGGATAAGGGAAGCGGTTGGGGGAAACGGTCGTTCCGCGTTCCAAAGTGTGGATCGGATATGCGGACGCTCCACTCAGAAAACGGGGTGAAGGTCAAATCTCGCCTGCAAGCCGCATTTGAATATCAATCCTTGCTTTGCCCACGACGACCAAATGCGCGGGACTGCCCAGCGTGGGATAAAGCTGCAAGCGGGCGGTAATCAGGCCCTGCTCTTCGCCGCCCATCGCTTCGCCAAGAAATATCTGCAGCGTGTGGTTATCTGTGTCCTCGCAAGGCGCTTCAAAGGGATCGTCGCCTACGAATTCGGCGACGTCATCGGAGCGGCATAGGATAAGGTCGAGCAAATATGGTTCAAAGGAATCTAGCCCATACTGCGACGCCGCAAAGGCATGTGCTGTCTTCGCAAGCGACCTAAGGTAATGCAGGCGGCTGACTTGTCCCGATTTATAAGCGACGTGGTTTGCCCCGGTTTCCTCGCGGACTTTGCTGCACAGAGCGTTAAGGCCTTCGCGATCTGCGAACGACCAAGGCTTCCCCTGCTCCAGTTGAAGCGACAAAGGGCTTCGCAGGCGTCGCGGCATAGGAGATTGCCAAAGATGGACGGCGAGAGGCAGCTCGTCGATGGGGATCCTGCGAATGCATAAATCCCTCATGAACTGGCCTACGTCGTCGACCTCCACGAATTGCACATCGACATGAGTCATCCGATCTTTCTTCTTCGTGCGCGAAGGTGCATCGACTTGAGCACGAAAAATGCCCAGCTGCTTTCTTAGCACTTCTTGTTCATACCGCTGAATGATGTTTTGGCATGTATTGCAGCACGATTTGTCCATGATAATCATATCTGCCGCAAGCGCGTATGGAATAACGTGCTCGTTGTTGAGTTTCGCTTCTTTGTCACCGCAGTAAATGCATTGACCGGGAGACGGAAATCGGATGACCTTGCTTTTATAGAGTTCGTGAACGTCGAGTCTCATTCGCGAGTTCTTTTCCCTAGTGTACATGCTCCACCACTCTGAACGACCATTCTGCCTTGCTGAATGATTGTCGGCAATCGGGAAACGCGGGGCGACCGGGAACGGCAAGCTATAGAGCATTAGCTGCCACCCCCTTATGTCAGTTCAAAACTTCACCAACCCGGCATGCGCCAACGCCGCATCCACCGCCCCCTGACTCGCCTCACTCGGCCAGGTCATCGGCAACCGCAGCGTCTCCGGAAAATCGGGTTGGACGCGGGTCAGCGCGTATTTGATCGGGCCGGGCGATGCGTCGCTGAACAGCGCGACATAGAGCGGGAACAGGCGGTCCTGATACTCGCGCGCCGCCGCATAATCGCCCGCCGCGCACGCCGCCTGAAAATCGGCGCACAGGCGCGGCGCGACATTGGCGGCGACCGAGATGCACCCCACCCCGCCCATCGCGTTGAACGCCAGCGCGGTCTCATCATTGCCCGACAATTGGCAGAAATCCGCGCCGCACGCCGCGCGCTGGGCGGTGACGCGCTGGAGAACGCCGGTCGCGTCCTTCACGCCGACCACGCTCGGGAAAGCAGCGGTGATGCGCCCCATCGTCTCCACCGCGATATCTGTCACCGTCCGGCCGGGGACGTTGTACAGGATGATCGGCAAGTCGCAGGATTGGGCAACTGCCTCGAAATGGCGGAAAATCCCCTCCTGGCTGGGGCGGTTATAATAAGGCGGCACCATCAGCGCGGCATCGGCCCCGGCAGCCTTGGCGGCATCGATATTGAGCTTGGCGACGGCCGTATCGTTCGATCCCGCGCCCGCGATGACGGGCACCCGGCCAGCGGCTTGATCGACACAGATATGCACGACGCGAAAATGCTCTTCGGCGGAGAGCGTCGCTGCCTCTCCCGTGGTGCCGCAGGGGACGAGCGCTGCCGAGCCCTGATCGATCTGCCAAT
>JAIERC010000290.1 GCA_019747165.1 Sphingomonas sp.
CAGCCGAATATTTTTCCTGATAGTGAACGGTGAGCGGGAAGAAATCCTGGCCCTCCTTCACTGACTTGGCGGCAGTGACCGCGCAGAGGACGACGGTTTCGCCAAGCGTCGCCATTACGGCGCCGTCGGCCTGACGGGCAACGCGGCCCGTTTCCAGCGTGAGGGTCTTGCCGCCCCACTGGATGCTTGCAGTTTTCGTATCGAACATGTGATTTCCTTCAACACCGGTCGCCCAATGCGGTCCGGGGCCTATCTGCGAGCTAAGCCGGCTCGCGCGGTTCTGGGCCCTTCATGGCCCGGGGACGGTTAGCCGAATTGCTTCGCGTCCAGTCATCCCGCCATTCGCGGGAATGCGAAAAGGGCGACCCGAAGGCCGCCCCTTTGAATTATTTGCGAAGACCCAGCTTCGCGATCAGATCAGTATAGCGCTGGCCATCCGAATGCCGGAGATAATCCAGCAGCGACCGACGCTTGTTGACCATCATCAGCAGCCCACGGCGCGAATGATTGTCTTTCTTGTGATCCTTGAAATGCTCGGTCAGGTTGCGGATGCGCTCGGTGAGGATCGCGACCTGTACCTCGGGGGAGCCGGTATCGCCTTCGGCGCGGCCATGTTCCTTGACGAGCGCGTCCTTGCGCTCTGCAGTAATCGTCATTCAATTTTCCTTCGACATCGTCACAGGTTGAAACCGCGCACGACCCGGACCTCGCGGTCCTTTGCCTCCACCAACGCGACGGGACTATTGTCCAGCATCGCAAAATAGGGGCCATCGTTCACGGCAATCCCGATCAACACCCGCCCCTGTCGGAGCAGCCCTGCCTGATCGGGGGTGAGGGATAGAGCCGGGATGTCGTCCAGCCCCGCCCTCAGTGGCAGGAGTTTGTCTTCAAGGGTGCGGGCCTTAGCGAATTCGGCGAGATTGTCCAGCGATATCGCGTGGGTGAGGTCGAACGGCCCCGCCTTGGTCCGGCGCAGCATGGTGACATGGCCAACGGTACCAAGCGCCAGCGCGATATCACGGGCAAGCGAGCGGATATAGGTGCCCTTGGAGACATGGGCGGTGAGGGTGATTTGCTCCAAATCCTCCCCGAGCTTGTCTCGGGGAGGGGGACCGTCGGCGAAGCCGATGGTGGAGGGGACGGGCCCCGAGCGCAGCGCTTGTGGATGCCCCCCTCCACCATTCGCTAAAGAAGCGAATGGTCCCCCTCCCCGAGCGAGCTCGGGGAGGATCGAGAGGCCATGAATCGTCACCCCCCTACTCGCCAGCTCCACGTCTTCCCCCGCCCGCGCCAAATCATAGGCGCGCGCGCCATCTACCTTCAGCGCGGAGTAAGCAGGCGGCACTTGCTCGATCGGCCCAGTAAAGCGCGGCAACACCGCCTCCACCTGCGCTAGTGTCGGCCGCACATCGCTCTCCGCGACAATTTTGCCCTCAAGGTCAAGCGTATCGGTCTGCACCCCGAACCCGATGGTAAACGCATACACTTTGTCGCTATCAAGCATGCGGCCCGCCAGCTTGGTCGCCTCGCCGATCGCGATCGGCAGCACGCCCGTCGCCAGCGGATCGAGCGTGCCCCCATGCCCGACCTTGAATTTTCCGTATCCGCCGTCGCGCAGCGCGCGCTTCACCGCCGACACGCCCTGTGTCGATCCAAGCCCCAAAGGCTTGTCCAGGATGATCCAGCCGTGCACGCGGCTCAGCCTTCAGCGGCGGCGAGCCGTTCCGTGAAGTGCTTGCGGCAGAGCGCGACATAGCGGTCATCCCCGCCGATTTCGGTTTGCGCGCCTTCCGCGACCGCGTTGCCGAGATTATCGACGCGCAAGTTCATCGTCGCCTTGCGTCCGCATTCGCACACCGATTTCAACTCGACGAGATTGTCGGCAATCGCGAGCAATGCCGCGCTGCCGGGGAACAGCCGCCCGCGAAAATCCGTGCGCAGCCCATAAGCAAGCACCGGAATCCCGTCGACATCGGCCAGCCGCGCCAACTGCGCCACTTGAGCCTCACTCAAAAACTGCGCTTCATCCACCAGCACGCAGGCGATCGGTGCGGTGGCATGTTCAGCGGTAACGATCGCGGCAAGATCGGTCGCCGCATCGAACGCAATCGCCTGCTTCTCGAGCCCGATCCGCGACGCAATCGCCCCCATGGCCGCCCGCGTATCAATCGCGGCGGTGAACAGCATCGTCCGCATCCCCCGTTCGCGATAATTGAAATCGGCCTGGAGAAGGTTGGTGGATTTGCCCGCGTTCATGCTGGCATAGTAGAAATAGAGCTTGGCCATGCGCGGCTATTGCACCTTGGCCGGCAGCGTGCCCAGCCAGGCGACCAGCGCTTCAGAAAGCGCGATCCGCTTGTCGGAAAAAGGGTGGTCGGTCTGCCAGACCGCCGTCGTCACCTGCGTGTTGCCGGCATCCCGGGCAGCCTTCACATAGCCGGGCACGTCCACACCCCGGGCGCGGGCCGCGCCATAGATGGCGAGCGGGCGATTGCCATAAGCGGCGAGGCGGCGTTCGATATCGAAGCGGTCACCGCCCTGCACGATCTCTGCCGTCAGCGCTTCCTCGCTGGTGCCGGCAAGCGGCGGCAGATCGGCGACGACCATCTCGTGCCACGCCTTCTTGCCGGTTTCGGTGGCCAATGCGCGACCAGTCCCCGCGATATTCCACGCATCGATGATGAACAGGCCGATCACGTCCTTGTCATCGGCGGCGGCATCGCTGGCCATGAAGCCACCCATGCTATGCCCGGCCAGCGCGATCCGCTTGGGATCGATATGATATTTGGCGGCAATGACGGGCGTGCGCAGGAAAGCGATGGCGGCATGCGCATCGTCGGCTGAGCCGCCGAATGAGAAATTACCGGGGCTGCCCCAGGAGCCGTGATAATGCATCGTCAGCACATTCCAGCCAGCCCGCCGAGCGGCCTGCGCCAGATCGAGATTCTGCTCGTTGCCGGGAAAGCCGTGGAACAGGATCAGCGTCGGATGCGGCTGGCCACCGGAAGCGGTGTAGATCAGCGCGTTCATCGCCCCGCCCTTAACGGGGATGACGAAGGCGTCGTTCCCGGCGGGAAAGGCAGTGTCCGGCGACGGATCGGTAATGGCGGGCGATGGGGTTTGGGCCAGCGCCGGGGCCGTGGCGCATAGGGCGAGTGGCAACAGAAGCTTCAACATGGTCATCGCGATGCTCCCCTAAAGTCGGGGCTTACCCTATCAGGCTTCGGGCTCATCGCCAGCAAGATCACGCGCCACCTTTGGGTCGCGCAGCAGCGCATCGATATGGCTGCCCTCGTCGAAGCTGTCATCGGCCAGGAATTTCAGCTTGGCGGCATATTTGGTGTTCACCCGCCGCGCGACTTCGCTCTGCAGATACGCGGTATTCGTGCGCAGCGCCTTGAGCACCACCGCCTCGTCCTTGCCGAGCAGCGGCTTCACGAAAGCGGTTGCGTGGCGCAGATCGGGCGACATGCGGACTTCTGTGACGGTCACCATGTGCTTGGCGAGCGTCTCGTCATGCACATCGCCACGCGCGAGAATGTCGGACAGTGCATGGCGCACCTGTTCTCCCACGCGGAGCAGGCGGACAGAGCGGGTTTCGGCGGTGTCGGCTGGTTTCATTATTCAAACACTCTCGCAGTCGCTCTGACAGGGTAAACTGCCAGAGCGACTGAAATCAAAGCGTCCGCTCGCGCAGCTCGACCTCATAGGTTTCCAAAAAGTCGCCCGGCTTGATGTCGGTATGGCTCGCAAAGGTCACGCCGCATTCCAGACCGGCGCGCACTTCAGGCACGTCGTCCTTGAAGCGCCGCAGCGATGCGATTTCACCGTTATAGATGATCACATCGTTACGGGTGATGCGGGCCTTCAATGCCTTGCGGATGAAGCCATCGACCACCAGCAGCCCTGCCGCGCGGCCATGCTTGCCGGCCGGGAAGACCTCGCGGATTTCGGCGCGGCCGACGACCGTTTCGAACGCCTCGGGGCCAAGCTCGCCCGCCATGCCCGCACGAATCTCGTCGATCAGGTCATAGATGATGTCGTAGTACTTCAGCGCCACCTTCTGCCGCTCGGCGATCTCGCGCGCCTTGGCATTGGCGCGCACGTTGAAGCCGATGATCGGCGCGCCGCTGGCACCCGCCAGTGTCACGTCGCTCTCAGTGATGCCGCCCACGCCCGAATGCAGCACACGGGCACGAATGTCTGCGGTGCTGATCTTGTTGATCGACGCCACGATCGCCTCGACTGATCCTTGTGTATCGGCCTTGACCACCAAAGGATATTCGATCGCCTGCTTTTCCTTGAGCGCGGAGAACATCATCTCCAGGCTGGCCGGGGCAGCGGTCGTCCGTTTGCTGGTCAGCACGCCCTTGCGATATTCGGCGACTTCGCGGGCACGGGCTTCGTTCTCGACGACCTGCAACGGATCGCCTGCCATCGGGATACCCGAAAGCCCTAGCACCTCGACCGGCATGGAGGGGCCAGCTTCCTTAATCTGGCGACCCTTGTCGTCGATTAGCGCGCGGACCTTGCCGCTTTCGGCACCGACCACGAAGACATCGCCCACCCGCAGCGTGCCGCGGCTGATCAGGATCGTCGCGACCGGACCCCGGCCCTTGTCGAGCTTCGCCTCGATCACATTGCCCTCGGCCATCCGGTCCGGATTGGCCTTCAGCTCCATCAGCTCGGCCTGAATCTGGATCTTCTCGATCAGTTCATCCAGCCCGGTCTTTTTGAGCGCCGAGACTTCGACGTCCTGCACGTCGCCCGAAAGCTCTTCGACGATCACGTCATATTGCAGCAGTGCCTCGCGCACCTTCTTGGCGTTCGCCTCGGGCTTGTCGATCTTGTTGATCGCCACGATCATCGGCACGCCGGCCGCCTTGGTGTGGCTGATTGCCTCCACCGTCTGGGGCTTCAGACCATCATCGGCCGCCACCACCAAGATGACGATGTCGGTGACATTGGCACCGCGCGCGCGCATCTCGGTAAAGGCCTCATGGCCTGGCGTATCGAGGAAGGTGATCTGCGACTTGTCCTTCATCGTCACCTGATAGGCGCCAATATGCTGGGTGATGCCGCCGGCTTCGCCGCGCACCACGTCAGTACCGCGCAGCGCATCGAGCAGGCTGGTCTTGCCGTGATCGACATGGCCCATGATCGTCACGACCGGCGGCCGTGGCAGCATCTGGTCTTCGGTATCCTCGCCGGTGTCGAGCGCCAGATCGATATCGGAATCGCTGACGCGCTGAATGTTGTGGCCGAATTCGGTCACCAGCAGCTCCGCGGTGTCCTGATCGATCGTTTGCGTCATGGTGACGGGCATGCCCATCTTGAACAACGTCTTGACCAGGTCAGCGCCCTTTTCCGCCATGCGGTTGGCGAGTTCCTGCACGGTGATCGCTTCCGGCACGATCACGTCGCGAACCTGCTTGGCCTGTGCCTCACGCGGTCCCCCGAAGTGACGTTTTTCCTTCTCGCGTGCTCGCTTCAGCGCGGCGAGCGAACGCGCGCGCGCGCCGTCGCCATCGTTGAGTGCGCGGTTGACGGTGAGCTTGCCCGACTGGCGACGATCATCGACGCCCTTGCGGTCCCGCGCGGGGCGCGGCGGCGGCTCGGATGGGCGCTTTGAGCCCGGCGCCGATGATGGGCCTGCGTTGCTCGAAGCGGGCGGGGATGCGGGTGCGGCGGATGATGCGATCTCTGGCTCTGGCTCGGGCTTGCGCACGGGTTGCGGCCGTTCCGGACGCGGCACCGGCGTGAAGCGACGCGGCGCAGGCATGCTGCTGTCCAGCGTCAATTCCATCG
>JAIERC010000200.1 GCA_019747165.1 Sphingomonas sp.
AGATGCCCAAATTCACCCCCAAGCCCTCTGGCGGCCTGCCGACCCCCAAACAGATCCTCGATTTCATCGCGTCCGCAGAAAGCTCGGTCGGCAAACGGGAGATTGCCAAGGCATTCGGCCTGCACGGCGCGGAGAAGATCGCGCTCAAGGCGCTACTAAAGGACATGGCCGATGAAGGGCTTATCGACAGCTCGCCGGGCCGCGCCTTTCACCAAATGGGCGGCGTACCCAAGGTAACGGTGCTGCGCATCACCGATGTCGGCGATGATGGGCAGTGCTGGGCGGTGCCGGAGAGTTGGCAGGCCGATACGCCCGCGCCCCGGTTGCGCGTGCGCGAAAAGGGGCGACGGGGCGCCTTTGGCATTGGCGACCGGATTTTGGCGCGCACCGAGGAGGCCGGCAATGGCTGGATCGCCCACCCGCTGAAATCGCTCGCCAAGGGTGAGGAGCTGATGCTCGGCGTGCTGCGCGAAGAGGGCGGCAAGCTTTGGCTGATCGGCGTCGACAAGCGCGAGCGGCGCGAACATCAGGTGTCGGATGCGGGCGGGGCTAATCCGGGGGATTTGGTGCTCGCTGAAAAAACCGGCCGCCCGCCGCGCATCACCGCGCGGGTGACGCAAGTGCTGGGCGATCCGTTTGCGCCGCGCAGCTTCTCTATGATCGCGATCCACAAACTGGGTATCCCGGTTGAATTTGCGCCCGAGGCGATCGTGGAAGCAGCCGACGTCGCAAAGCAACGGCTGGGCGAGGATCGCGAAGACCTGCGCCATTTGCCGATCGTTGCCATCGACCCCGAGGATGCGCGCGATCATGACGATGCCGTCTGGGCAACGCCCGATGATGATCCGGAGAATGCCGGCGGCTGGAAAGCGATCGTCGCGATTGCCGATGTCAGCTTCTATGTCCGTCCCGGCTCGGCGATCGACAAGGAAGCGCGGCGGCGCGGCAACAGCGTCTATTTTCCGGACCGGGTCGTGCCGATGCTGCCCGAATTGCTGTCGGCGGATGTGTGTTCGTTGAAACAGGGCGAGGATCGGGCGGCGCTCGTCTGCCATTTGCAGATCAACAAAGGCGGCGCGCTCAAAAGCTGGCGCTTTACGCGGGCCGTTGTCCGCATCCGCGCAAACATCGCTTATGAGGCAGCGCAGGCGATGGTGGATGCATGCGCTGCTAAGCCCCTCCCCTTCAGGGGAGGGGTTGGGGTGGGGGCTGTCCCCACAACCCGCGGTCTCGATGAGACTGATACCCCCCACCCCAACCCAGTTCTGGAGCAGTCCCGTTCCCTGGACGGGACCAAAAGCGCCAGAACTCCTGAAGGGGAGGGGCTTGAAGTACTCGCCGCCCTCATGCCGCTCTGGGCCTGCTGGCGCGCGCTCGCTGCTGCCCGCGCCAAGCGCGCGCCGCTCGATCTCGATCTGCCCGAGCGCCGGGTCATCCTGGACGAGAAGGGGCGGATCATGTCGGTCGCGCCGCGCGAGCGGCTCGATGCGCACAAGCTGATCGAGGAATATATGATTGCCGCCAATGTCGCGGCGGCCAAGGCGCTGGAGAAGAAGAAGGCGCCGGTCATGTACCGCGACCATGAGCCGCCCGCGCGCGAGAAGCTTGTGGCGCTCAAGGATTATCTCAAGACCTTCGGCGTCGAATTCGCGCTCGGGCAAGTGATCAGGCCATCGACCTTCAACCATGTCATCGACCGGATCGGCGAGAGCGATTTCCGCCCGCAGGTGATGGAGCAAATCCTGCGCACCCAGACCCAGGCCTATTATGCGCCGGGCAATCACGGCCATTTCGGCCTCGCGCTGGGCAGTTACGCGCATTTTACCTCACCGATCAGGCGCTATGCCGATCTGGTCGTCCACCGATCGCTGGTCGCCGCCTACAAGCTCGGGCCGGGCGGGCTGACCGAGGCCGAGGGCGCGTCGATGGACAAGATCGGCGAATCAATCTCGATGCTCGAACGTCGCGCGATGGAGGCGGAGCGCGATACGATCGACCGCTATGTCGCGGCCTATCTGGCGGAACGGGTGGGGGACGTCGTCGACGCGCGCATCACTGGCGTGCAGAATTTCGGCTTTTTCGCGACCGTGGAGGGGATTGGCGGCGACGGGCTGATGCCGGTGCGCGACATTGGCCGCGAATATTTCCGCTATGACGAAGCGGCCAAGGCGCTGATCGGCGAACATAGCGGTGAAACCTATTCAAGCGGCATGCGGCTGCAATTGCGGTTGGCCGAGGCCAATCCGGTATCCGGCGCGCTGCGTTTTGA
Source organism: Sphingomonas sp. (assembly GCA_019747165.1). Classification (GTDB taxonomy): domain Bacteria; phylum Pseudomonadota; class Alphaproteobacteria; order Sphingomonadales; family Sphingomonadaceae; genus Sphingomonas. The sequence continues at coordinate 2,270 of JAIERC010000200.1, forward strand.
GATGGTCGATGGCAAAGGCGGGGGTAGCGGTCCATCGCGGGACGACAAGCCCAAACGCATCATCAAACATCGCGGGCGTCCAGCCAATATTCGCCACCAGGGCAAGCGACGCTGATACGGTCTTTAGGCCATTGCCGGGTAGCAAAGAAATGCTACCATTTGGGCTAGGACGCGCAAGAATCGTCATGTCATATAGGCAATATTGCGTTGGAGGATGAGATGGGAGCAGCAGCAGCAGTCGTCGCCCGCGCCAGACGCAATGTCATCTCACACTTTATGTCGTGCAACGCAGTGTCCGCCGAAAAGGCGGTAAGCTTCACGCCGAGGCGCGCGATCGAGCGGCGCATGCTCGATCGCTATGTTCGTGCCGGGGTGATCGTCCCGGTCGCCAAGGGCGGCTATTATGTCGATGTGCCGAGCTATGATGCACAAAATGGTGCGCGCCGCCAGCGGATCGGCCTCGTGATGACGGCGCTGGCGTTGGTCGGCGGCGCCGTCGTTGCGCTGGTAAGCTGACGATGGCGATGCTGCCCGTATCGACTGTCAGGCGGGCACCGTTACAAACCGCAGCGCTTGATCGAACCCGTCGGCGGCTTGCCCAGGTTTTCATGGCGCAGCATGCGCTGTCGCCCGAAGATGCGATTAACTTCAGTACGACGACGGCCGCGGACGAAAAGATTTTCGCCCGCATGGTGCAGACGGGCATTGTCCGCGATGCCGGGCGCAAGCGTTATTATCTCGATCTGGCCGCCTATGACGCCAATATCGAACGGCGGCGGCGGATCGGGGTGATTGCCGCCATCGCCTTTGCCGTGACGTTGGCGGTGCTCTCCATGGCCTTTTATGTCGACGGATCGTCGATCATTCTGCGGTAAAGGTCAGGCCTGCTTTTTCGATCAATCGCTTGCGCAAGGGCTGCCCCATGATCGCGCCAGGCGTCCAGATCCCACCTTTCGCGTCGGCGACATCCTGCACCAGACACAGCGCACATTCAGCGATCATCTTGCTGGTTGATCCATAGCCGGGATCGCGATCGCCCGTAACGACGGCGTCAATCCGCGTGCCATCAGCCATTTCGCCGACGAACAGGATGTCATAATGGCCGGCGTCGCGCTCTTCCTTGCTCGGGCCTTCGCCGGGTTTTGGGCCTTTGTCGCCAGCAAATGGGTTCATCTTGGCGAGCGCTTCGGCCGCTGCCTTGCCCATCTCGCCCAGCCCGGCCACGACCATCTCGTCATAAACGAAATCTGCGCCATAGGCTTCGCCCAGCAGGAAGTTGGTGCGGTGGACATTCTTGGTGTTGATCGCAGCCATCACGAACGGCGCAACCCAGCTGTCGATCGACTTGTCATATTCCGGCAACAGCCCCTTGGGCTGGCTTGGTCCTTTGAAGCCCGGAGTCAGCGCGAAGGGATCGGTCAGCACACCGATCAGCATCGGGTTGCGCGCTGCCGCGGCCATCGTTGCTTTCAGGCTGGCGGCGGTGCCGCCCGAAAACGTGCCCTTCATGGTCCGGACCCGGCACTTGATCCGGGGGACTGGCTTGCCGAAGCGCGCTTGTGCCGCTTCCTGCAATGTCAGCACGCCCAGATCGAACGGGATCGAATCAAAGCCGCCCGAGAACACGATCCTTGCGCCCGTCTTTTGCGCGGTGGCGTGATGGGCGTCGATCATCTCCCGCATCCAGGCAGGTTCACCGCAAAGATCGACATAGGCCGTGCCGGTTTCAGCACAGGCGGCGACGAGATCGCTGCCATAAAGTTGATACGGGCCAACGGTGGTGAGGATGACGGTTGCGCGGTTGCACATCGCCCGGATGCTTGCCGGGTCTGCCGCATCGGCAGTGACGAGCGGGGTGTCGGCGGGGGCGCCAATCAGGTCGCGCACCTCTTCCAGCTTGGCGAGCGAACGCCCGGCCATCGCCCATTTGGGCTTGTCCGGACCAGGATAGGCTTGCGCGAGATATTCGGCGACCAGGCGCCCGGTATAGCCGGTGGCCCCATAAACGATGACGTCGAATTCGCGTGCCATGAGCATTATCCTCTTTCTGCCCTCTCCCTTCAGGAAGAGGCGTAATTCAATCAAGCCGCTTCGCTAAACTGCAAGCTCGCCAACCTGGCGTACAAGCCATTTTGCCCGATCAGCCCGCCATGCGTGCCGGTTTCAACGATGCGACCGTCATCCATGACGATGATCCGCCCCGCCGACCGAACGGTGGCGAGCCGGTGCGCGATGATCAAGGTCGTCCGGTTCTCCATCAGCCGCTCCAGCGCTTCCTGCACCAGCCGTTCGCTTTCGGCATCGAGTGCACTGGTCGCCTCATCAAGCAGCAGGATCGGCGCATCGCGGAGCAGTGCACGCGCAATTGCTACGCGCTGGCGCTGGCCACCGGATAGCCGCGCGCCGCCTTCGCCCAGAAAGGTGTCGAGCCCCTCGGGCAGCTTGCGCAGGAATTCGGCGGCGTTGGCTGCCTCCGCCGCGGCCCAAAGCTGGTCGTCGCTTGCGGTCCAGTCGCCATAGCGCAGATTATCGCGCGCCGACGCGCCAAAGATGATGCTGTCTTGCGGCACCATCGCAATCCGCTTGCGGACTTCGGCCGGGTCAGCGCTGGGCAGCGCGACTCCGTCAATCCGAACGATACCCTGGTCGGGATCGTAAAAGCGCTGAATCAACTGGAATAGCGTCGATTTGCCCGCGCCCGATGGCCCGACCACGGCGACGGTTTCGCCCGGCGATACCGATAACGAGAAATCGGAGAGCGCCGCAATGTCGGGTCGGGTTGGATAGCGAAAGGTGACCTTGTCGAAATCAAGCGATCCGCGCGCTGGCTGCGGCAGCGGCACGGGATGCGCCGGTGCCCTGATTTCGGGCACTTCGTTCATCAGCTCGTTCAGCCGCTCGGCGGCACCAGCGGCGCGCATCAGATCGCCATAGACCTCGGTCAGTGCGGCGAACGCGCCCGTCACCAGCCCGGCGGTGAAGATGAAGGCGGTCAGCGACCCGCCGGTCAGCCGCCCAGATGCAACGTCGGCAATGGTGGTCCACAACAGCAAGGTGACCGCGCCGAACAGCAGCATAATGACCAGCGCGGTCATGACCGCGCGGATGCGGATGCGGCGTTTGGCAATGGTGAAGCTGCGCTCAACGGCATCGCCGAACCGGTCGCCCTCGCGCTCTTCCTGACCAAAGGCCTGGACGACCTTCATCGCCCCCAATGTCTCAACCGCGATTGATCCGATGTCGGCGATCCGATCCTGGCTGGTCCGCGAGTGTTTGCGCACCCGCCGGCCAAGCAGCACCAGCGGCATGATGATGATCGGGATCGCGATAATCAGCGACCCTGCAATCTTGGGCGACAGGGCAAAAAGCGAGATGATCCCGCCAATACCGGTCAAGGCATTACGCAGCGCGACCGACACGGTGGTGCCGACCGCGATCTCGATCTGCGCCGTGTCTGACGTCAGTCTTGACGCGATTTCCGATGGCCGGTTTTCTTCGAAATAGCGCGGGGCGAGCCGCAGCAGGTTGCGCTGCACCGCCGTGCGGAAAT
>JAIERC010000519.1 GCA_019747165.1 Sphingomonas sp.
CTCTCCCGTTCTTCATAAAGAAAGAATCTATAAAAGGATGTTGATGTGATGGCACCGTTGATAGCGGGGCTTATGGTGCAATCCCGATAATGCCAACAGGTGCGTGCCGCCAGACCGCGTAATTACCCTCATAGGGGAAGATACCATGCACCATATCCACAGCATGTGGATCGATTGCCAGCCTGTCGATAGTTTTGTGGAACAATGGAGCGTGATCCACAGCCGCGCTGGCGCTTGGCGCTGGCAGCGGGTTGCGCTAGCGCTTTTGCCTATGTTTTCCACAGACTCCCCCCGCTGATGCGGCTTCATGTTCATTTGCTGTCAGATTCGACCGGTGAAACGCTGGAGAATATCGCCAAGGCAGCGCTCGCCCAATATGATGATGTCGAAACGATCCGCCATTTCTGGCCGATGGTGCGCAGTGAGGCGCATCTTGAACGGATCATCCAGGAAATTGCCCAAAATCCAGGGCTAGTGCTGTTCACATTGGTCAATCTGCAGACGCGGCGCACGCTGGAAACCAAATGTCGGGCGCTTGGCCTATCGGCGGTGGCACCACTGGATACGGTTACTGATGCGCTGTCGGGGTTGCTGGGCCAACAAGCCAAGGCGCGCCCAGGTCGGCAGCATATGCTTGATGCGGCCTATTTTGCGCGCGTTGAAGCGATCCAATATACCATTGCGCATGATGATGGTGTGGGGTCGGAGGAGTGGGAGGAGGCCGACATCGTCTTGGCTGGTGTGTCACGATCATCCAAAACACCAACCGCCATCTATCTCGCCAACCGAGGCTATAAGACCGCCAATATTCCGATCGTGGTTGAAGTACCCCCGCCCCCTGCCTTGTTTACGCTCAAAAATCCATTGGTTGTCGGGCTTACCACCAGCGCTGATCGCTTGATTCAGGTGCGCCGCAACCGCCTCTTGTCGCTCAATCAAGCGCCGGAAACGAGCTATGTCGATCCCGAAGCCGTGACGCATGAAGTTACCTTTGCGCGCCGGATGTTTGCCGACAATGGTTGGCCAGTGATTGACGTCACCCGCCGCTCGATCGAGGAAACCGCGGCCGCGATCATCGCTTTGGTCAATGATCGGGTCTCAAACGAATGATGCTGATTCTTGCATCGCAAAGCAGCTCCCGTCGCGCCATGCTGGATGCAGCAGGCGTCGATTATACGGCCGTGCCCGCGCATATTGATGAGCAATCGACCAAAGCAGCGCTGCAGGCGGCGGGCAGTCCGGCGCGCGACATCGCCGATGCCCTTGCTGAACTAAAGGCGTTGAAAATCTCGCAGGCCAATCCCGGCGCGCTGGTGCTGGGCAGCGATTCACTCATGGTGCTGGCCAATGGCACGATTCTCGACAAGCCCATCAACCGGGAACAGGCAGCAGAGCACCTAATGGCGATGTCCGCCGGCACGCATCAATTGATCAGTGCTGCGGTGATCGCCGAACAGGGTCGGGCGGTATGGCGCATCGTCGAAGCAGCACGCTTGACCGTCCGATCATTGTCGCCCGCGACGATCAATGCCTATCTCGATCACGAATGGCCGGCGATTGCCGGGTGTGTCGGTTGTTTTCGGATCGAGGGGCTTGGCGTGCAGTTGTTCGATCGGATTGAGGGCAATCACTTCACGATTCTGGGCATGCCGTTACTCCCGGTTCTGGGGTATCTGCGGCTGCGGGGAGCATTGCCGCTATGACTCAGCCCTATGCAGAGGTGATTGGCGATCCCATTGGTCATTCCAAGTCACCGATTATTCACGGCTTTTGGCTGAAGGCGCTGGGGCATGATGCGGCCTATCGGGCCTGCCACGTCTTGCCCGATGGCCTTGCCGATTATTTCGCGACGCGTCGATCCGATCCGGCCTGGCGCGGCTGCAACATTACCGTGCCGCATAAGGTCGCAGCGCTCGATCATGTCGCCGATCCAGGCACTATCCGGGCGACCATTGGCGCGATCAATACCGTTGCCCGCGACGAACAGGGCCTGTGCTTTGGCACCAACACCGATGCTGCCGGCTTTTATGCGCCGATTGCTGCGATCGACCTGACCGGGGCGCCGATCGTGGTGATCGGCGCTGGCGGAGCCGCGCGCGCGGTGCTGTTTGCGCTGTCGCGACTGGGCGTCGGTCCGGTTACGGTTTTGAATCGAAATGTGCTCAAAGCTGCCGCGTTGCTGGCCCGGTTTGGATTGAAGGGCGCAGCCTTGCCGCTGGAGAGCGCGCTGCCGCCTGCGGCGCTGCTGGTCAATGCCAGCACATTGGGCATGATCGGCCAACCGCCGCTCGCCATCGATCTTGATCCGTTGCCGGAGGATGCCATCATTTATGATCTGGTCTATGCGCCGCTTGAGACGCCGCTGTTGAAGGCGGCGCGCGCGCGGGGCCTAGATTGCGTTGATGGGCTGGAGATGTTGATCAGCCAGGCGGCCTTGGCGTTCGAAATCCTGTTCGGAATCGAACCACCGCGCGATCAGGATGAGTCGCTGCGGGCGCTGCTGTTATGATTACCGTCGGTCTGACCGGTTCGATCGGGATGGGCAAATCCACGGTGGCGGCGATGTTCGCTGACCAGGGCGTGCCGGTTTTTGATGCCGATGCCGCCGTGCATCGGCTGCAGGGGCCGGGCGGTGCGCTGATTCCCATTATTGAAGCGACTTTTCCTGGAACAACAGGCCCGGATGGGGTTGATCGAGCGCGGTTGGGCGCGGCTGTTTTTGGCAACGATGCGGCCATGCAGCGGCTGGAGGCGATCGTTCACCCTGCTGTTGGCGCAGAACGCGCGGCTTTTCTGCTGGCAAATGCCGCCGCACCGGTGGTCGTTTTCGATATTCCGCTGCTGTTTGAAACCGGTGGCGATCAGCATGTCGACAAGATCGTCGTGGTATCGGCGGTGTACGACGTCCAACGGGATCGCGTGCTCGCTCGGCCGGGTCAGTCACTGGATCGTTTTGCGGCTATATTGGCGCGCCAGACACCCGATGCGGCAAAGCGTGCGCGTGCCGATTTTGTGATCGCCACTGATGTGCCGATTGAGGAAACACGGTCAGCCGTCGATGCGGTCATCGCTTGCCTGTTGCGCGCAAGGGGTGAATAACATCGCTTATGCGTGAGATTGTCTTTGATACTGAGACGACTGGCCTCAGTTTTTCCAATGGTGATCGGCTGGTTGAAATTGGGTGTGTCGAGCTGTTTAACCGCGTTGAAACTGGCCAGACCTACCACGCCTATTTTCACCCCGAACGGCCAATGGCCCCAGAGGCTCAGGCGATCCATGGGCTGAGCGACGCCTTTCTTGCTGATAAGCCGCTTTTCGCCGAACGTTGCGACGACTTACTGGAATTTCTGGGTGACAGCCCCTTGGTGGCCCATAATGCCAGCTTTGATTTCGGTTTTTTGAACGGCGAATTGAAGCGTTCTGGTCGGCAGATGCTGTCGCTTAGCCGGATGATCGATACCGTGGCGATGGCACGCACCCGCCATCCCGGCGCAAAACATTCGCTTGATGCGCTGTGCACACGTTTCGGAATCGATCGCAGCCACCGTGTCCTGCACGGTGCCTTGCTTGATGCTCAGCTGCTCGCGCAAGTCTATGTCGAGTTGACCGGTGGCCGCCAGATCGGGCTGACGTTGGTATCGGACATCACCGAGCAGGCCGCGCCACCGGTAGATGCATCGCGCAGCGTCGCCCGGCCGCAACGCATCTTTGCTGTCACCGCTGAAGAGGCAGCGCGACACAGCCAATTCCTGGAAAGCGTGAACAATCCCCTATGGGGGCCGTTGGAAACGCAGTGACGATTATTGACGGGCTGTCGGTTTCCCGCTGCCCTAATGGAGGAGGAAAGACATGGACATCCGCGTTTCCGGCCATCAGGTCGATACAGGCAACGCGCTGCGGCAACGTGTCGAGGATCGGCTTCAGGGAATAGCGGAGAAGTATTTTGCCCGGGCAATTTCTGCCCATGTCACGCTTGGACGCGGGCCGCATGACAATGGCTTTACCTGCGACATCGTCGCGCATGTGATGCAGGGATTGGTGCTGAAAGGGCGCGGCGACGCAATGGAGGCGCATCTCGCCTTTGATGGCGCGGCCGACAAGATTGAAAAGCAACTGCGCCGCTATATGCGCCGGTTGAAGGATCGCCATAGTGCCCAAGTCGTCAATGGTCCTGACATGGCCAATGGCCGTGATATGGTTGGTGACAATGCCGGCTATACGCTGTTCCGTGAGAGCGACGCCGAAGCCGAGGTGCAGGATTTTCCTGCTATTGTCGCCGAAATGCGGGTTGATGTCCCTGATGCCAGCGTGTCGGACGCGGTGATGATGCTTGATCTGCGCAACACCACTGCCTTGTTGTTCCGCAATAGCGGCACCGGTGCCTATAACATGGTCTATCGGCGAGGTGATGGCACGATCGGCTGGGTTGAACCGCAACGCAGCAGCTGACGCTTTCGCTGTTGCCCAAACAGGGCTATGCGCCCCGGTCTCCGCATCGTGCGCTCTCGGCGCCGCCGGTGCAGCGCCCTGGAACCATGATGATCAATTTCACTGATTTGCTGTTGCCCGCTACGGTGCTCAACCAGGTTGCCGCCGCCAATAAAAAGGCGTTGCTACACCATATTGGCCAGGCGGCAGCGCAATCCTATGGCCTTGATGCCAAGGCGATTGTCAGCGCGCTGGCTGATCGGGAACGGATTGGGTCAACCGGTTTTGGCGGCGGCGTGGCGATCCCGCACGGCAAGCTCGATGGCTTGCCCCGGGTGGTCGGTGTCTTTGCTCGCCTGGCGCAGCCGATCGATTTCCAGGCGATTGACGATCTGCCCGTGGATATTGTGTTTGCGCTGCTGTCGCCGCCTGATGCCGGGGCTGATCATCTCAAATCGCTGGCGCGGGTCTCGCGGCGGCTGCGCGATCGCGGTTTTGTTGCCAAATTGCGCGGGGCCGGTTCACCTGACGCGCTCTATGCGCTTTGGACAGGGGACGAAGGCCGCGATGCCGCCTGACCAGCGGCCCGTTGCCGAAGGTGCCCAGGCGCATTTCCGGGCGCTTGAATCGCTCTATGACGCTGCCCCCATCAACCGGCTGTTCGATTCGCACCTGACGATTCCGGAAACCGGCATCGCGCGAATCGAATTCATGCTTGATTCGCGCTATTATCATGCAGGCGGCGCGGCGCATGGCACCAGCTATTTCAAGATGCTCGATGATGCCGCCTTTTACGCAGCAAACAGTCTGGTTACGGATCGTTTCCTGCTGACAACGGCCTTCAACCTGCTGTTCACCCGTCCGCTGACTCAGGGGATGGTGACGGCCGAAGGGCGCTGGATCAGCGGCCAGCGCAGGGTGCTGATCGCCGACGCCCGACTGATCGATTCAAGTGGCGACGAGGTCGCGCGGGGCACAGGCACCTTCATGCGCTCGCGCATTCCGCTCGCCAGCCTGCCCGGTTATCGCCCGGCATGAGCGACCGTCTGCCGAGCGCCACGCTGGTTGGGGCGCTGTTACGGCGGGTAAACGATGCAGGCGGGCTGGCCATGGTGCTTGCCAAGGGCGACCAGCAGGCCGGTGCTATCCTGGTGGTGACCTGCACTAAAGGTCGAGAGTTCAATATTTTAGAACGAACCATGGGCCCAACCGGCGCGGTTCAGCTGATGCCCGTGCGGGTTGTGGGGGCGGAGGGATCGACCGATGATTCCCAGGCGATCAGCGAGTATTGGCAGCGACGCCGCGCGCGCGATCCTGATCTATGGGTGATTGAACTGGATATCCCGGATGCAGAACGGTTCGCCGCTGAAACGATCGGGCTGGGTTGACTATTTTGCGCTGCACAAT
>JAIERC010000447.1 GCA_019747165.1 Sphingomonas sp.
CGGCAAACGCCTTGCGCTCCTTGGTGAAGGCCACGGTGTCATCAAACGCGCGCTGGGCCGATGCCTGGGTCCCGATGGCAATTGACAAGCGTTCCTGCGGCAACTGGCTCATCAAATAGATAAAGCCCTTGCCCTCTTCGCCCAGACAATTGGTCATTGGCACGCGGACATCTTCGAAGAACAATTCGCTCGTATCGGCGGCGTCCTGGCCGATCTTGTCAAGCTTGCGGCCGCGCTTGAATCCCTCGCGGTCGCTCTCAACCAGAATGATCGACATGCCCTTGTAAGCGGGCTTGGCGTCCGGATCGGTCTTGGCGACGACCAGGATCAGATCGGCATTCTGGCCATTGGTGATATAGGTCTTGGACCCATTGATCACGTAATGATTGCCGTCCTTTTTGGCCGAGGTGCGGATCGCCTGCAGGTCAGAGCCAGTGCCGGGTTCGGTCATTGCAATTGCGGTGATCGTCTCACCCGATACAAGCTTGGGCAGCCACTGCTTCTTCTGCTCTTCTGAGCCATATTGGACGAGGTAATCGCAAACGATATCGGATTGCAGCGTGAACCCGGCGGGCACGCCCAGATAGCTCATTTCTTCGTCAACAATCGCATTATACCCAAAATCCAGGCCAAGCCCGCCATAGGCCTCTGGCACGGTGGGGCAGAGCATGCCGATCTCACCCGCATCGCGCCAGAATTGCTTGGGGACGATCCGATTCGCTTCCCAGTCATTGACGTTCGGCACGCCTTCTTTTTGTAGAAAGCTGCGTACCGTCTGGCGGAACGCCTCATGATCGTCGTTATAGGCGAAGCGGCCGGGGAGCGTGTCGAGCATCGGAAATCCTCTCTTTTTTGACCTTTGAATTAAGCGTGCTTGTCGTTGACGCGAACGTCAATGGAAAGATGGTAATGAGCTATGCCAAAACTTCATTGTATTTAAGACATTTTGTATTAGGTTAGCTTGATGGGCGCGGCTGGGCGTAGCATCACTTTCACCAAAGCGGCGTTGAAGGCGTTGGCGCGCATGCCCTGGAACACCGCAATGCTCATTCGCGCCAAGATTGATCAGTTCGCTCGCGACCCGCAATCGCAGGCGAATAATGTGACGGCGCTGAAAGGTTCGACCTTTGTCAGATTGAGGGTCGGCGACTGGCGCGTGATCATCGATGCCGATACGCTGACGGTGCTTGTCGTCGATATCGGTCCGCGCGGTGGCATTTATGAATGAGGCTATGGAGATGACCGTTCAACCCCAATCCTTTACCACGCCCGACGGCACGGAAATGGTCGTTATCACGCGGGCCGATTATGATCGAATCACCTCGCTTGCGTTCAGCGAAGACTCCCACGATCTCGCCGCTGCGCATGCGGCGCTTGCGGCATCGGACGCTCGGTATCCCGCAGCGGTGGTCGATGCGATTCTGGCGGGGGCCAGTCCTTTGGCTGCCTGGCGGCAGCATCGGGGCCTATCGCAGCAGGAGCTCGCGCAGGCCGCAGGCATCACCCAAACCGCCGTGTCCAGGCTGGAGCGAAAGCGCAATGGTCGCTTTCCCGAAGGACGGCGAACCACGCGGGAGGCAATTGCCGTAGCCCTTCAAGTGCCTGTATCGGTAATCGAGCCAATCGACTAACCAGCGATGGAAAACCATGAGTTGGTCGGGATTGCTCAACCATAACGAAGAATGATTGGAGATGGAGTGAAACTGGCAAGCCTCAAACACGGTCGCGACGGGGCATTGATCGTCGTGTCCCCCGATCTCGCTTGGTATGCCGATGCCACGCATATCGCGCCCACCCTGCAGGCGGCGCTCGACAATTGGGATCGGCTGCTGACCGATCTCAAGAACCTGTCGACCGATCTGGAGCATGAAGCGATCCCGATGCGGCGCTTCCACGAACATGGCGCAGCTGCCCCCTTGCCGCGGGCCTATCAATGGGCTGACGGCTCCGCTTATGTGAATCATGTTGCGCTGGTGCGGCAGGCGCGCGGCGCGGAGATGCCCGACAGCTTCTGGCATGATCCGCTAATGTATCAAGGCGGATCGGACGGCTTTTTGGGGCCGCGTGACGCCATTCCGCTGAAGGATGTGGCCTGGGGCTGTGATCTCGAAGCCGAAGTGGTGGTTGTCACGGGCGATGTGCCAATGGGCGCAAGCCGGGATGAGGCGCTGGCCGCCGTCCGGTTGGTCGGGCTGACCAACGACGTGTCGCTGCGCAACCTTATCCCCGGTGAACTGGCCAAGGGCTTCGGCTTCTTTCAATCGAAACCGGCAAGCGCCTTCTCACCCGTTTTCGTCACGCCCGATGCGCTGGGCAGCTGGTGGCAGGACGGCAAGCTCCACCGCAAGCTGATGATCGATCTGAACGGCAAGCCGCTTGGTCGGGTTGATGCAGGCGTCGATATGACCTTCGATTTTGGGACCTTGATTGCCCATGCAGCAACGACGCGCGCGCTTGGTGCGGGCACCATCATCGGATCTGGGACCGTGTCGAATCGCGGCGCAGATGGTGGGCCTGGCAAGCCGATTTCGGCTGGCGGTGCGGGCTATGCCTGTCTGGCCGAACTGCGCACTGTTGAGACAATTTTGGGCGGTGCGGCGGTCACGCCGTTTTTGCAACCGGGTGATTCAGTGCGTATTTGGGCCGAAGACGATCGTCATCATGCCATTTTTGGTGTGATCGAACAGTCTGTCGTGGCGCTTTGATCGGCGCTCAGCGGCCGGCGCGCGGGTTTTTCCAAAACGCGCGCGCCACCAGCGCTGCTGCGACATAGACCGAATAGAGCGCCAGCGACGGGAGCAGCAGCATCGCCGATCCTGCCAGGATGAACATGCCGATGACCGCATCAATGGCGGGAACGCGAAGGGAACGGGCTTTGGTGCGGTAGATCGGCTGCATGTGCATGGCGCGGCTCCTGTGTCGCTGAGCATAATGCACGATCCGGGTTAATGATCCCTGACGATTGCGTTACGTGTTTTGACGGTTGCCGATCAAAGATTCAGTGATAAATTGACATGCAATCTGCCAATAGAGGACATTGTCGCGATGATCGAAGCCAAGCGCACCCCTGATGAACGCTTTGCAGCGATTCCGGATTTCGATTTTCCGGTCCATTATGTCGATGATCTGCCGGGATATGCGGGGCTGCGCAGCGCCTATATCGATGCCGGACCCGCTGATGCAGACCGCGTATTCCTTTGTCAGCATGGCGAGCCAAGCTGGAGCTTCCTCTACCGGCGGATGATCCCGGTGTTTCTGGAAACCGGCGCGCGAGTGATCTGTCCTGATTTTCTGGGCTTTGGCCGGTCTGATAAGCCGGTTCGCCAGGAAGATTACAGCTTTGATTTCCACCGCAATTGGTTGATCGCGTTGATCGAACGGCTTGACCTCAAGCATGTTACGCTGGTGGTGCAGGATTGGGGCGGGCTGATCGGGCTGACCTTGCCGGTGGCGCCGGGCATGGCCGATCGGATTGATCGGCTTATCGTGATGAATACGGGCATCGGTACTGGAGCGCCCCCCGGCCCAGGCTTCATGATGTGGAAAGCCTATGCGATGTCGACCCCTGATTTGCCGATTGGTGCCCTTATTGCGCGCGGCACCCCGCATCTGACTGCGGCAGAGATCGCCGCTTATGATGCGCCCTATCCCGATGCGAGCTACAAAGCGGGGGCACAGATTTTTCCAGCATTGGTGCCGATCGAGCGTGATATGCCGGGCGCTGCGATCGGCAGGGCGGCAAGCGAATTCTGGTCTCAGCAGTGGAACGGGCAAAGCTTCATGGCGGTCGGTGCGGCTGATCCGGTGTTGGGGCCCGTCCAGATGGAGGCGCTGCGCAAGCAGATAAAGGGGTGTCCCGAACCGATGATCATTGAGGACGGGGGTCATTTTGTCCAAGAATGGGGTGAACCCATTGCGCGGGCGGCGATTGCGGCTTTTGGTGGTCGTTGACCCCTCGCCATAGCTGTTGAAATTTTATAACAAGGTGCCAATAAGCGAGTCCCGGGCTGGCCGGGCACTCGCATTGGAGAGACCATGGCTGGCGATCCGCCGCGCGCCAATTTGCAACCGCTGTCGCTGCACGTGCCCGAACCAAAGTTCCGGCCGGGGGATGCGGTTGATTTTGTCCATGTCGATGTGCCGCCAGCGGGCAGCGCGGCGCGCCCCGATACGGCGGCGCGGCCCGATAGTTTCACGGACCTTTCCTATACGCTGATCCGCGTGCTCGATGATGACGGGCACGCGGTTGGCCCCTGGGATCCCAAATTGTCGCCGGATATGCTGCGCCGAATGCTGCGCAGCATGGCGCTGGTCCGGGCGTTTGACGAACGCATGTTTCGCGCCCAGCGGCAGGGCAAGACCAGCTTTTATATGAAATGCACGGGTGAAGAGGCGATCGCCGTCGCCGCCGCGCATGCGCTTGATTATGAGGATATGTGCTTCCCTTCCTATCGGCAGCAGGGGTTGCTGATCGCGCGGGGCTGGAGCCTGGTTGATATGATGAACCAGATCTATTCGAACCGAGGGGATCGGTTGCAGGGCAAGCAGCTGCCGATCATGTATTCAGTCAAGGAAGCGGGGTTCTTCTCGATCTCGGGCAACCTCACCACCCAATATCCGCAGGCAGTCGGCTGGGCGATGGCGAGTGCAGCAAAGGGCGATACCCGAATCGCCGCAACCTGGTGCGGCGAAGGATCAACGGCGGAGGGCGATTTTCATTCCGCCTGCACCTTTGCCAGCGTCTACCGCGCGCCAGTGATCTTCAACATCGTCAACAACCAATGGGCGATCAGCAGCTTTTCAGGCTTTGCCGGGGCGGAATCGACAACCTTTGCGGCGCGCGCGGTGGGCTATGGCATTGCGGGCTTGCGCGTCGATGGCAATGATGCGCTCGCGGTGTACGCTGCAACCCAATGGGCGGCAGAGCGGGCGCGCACCAACCAGGGGCCAACGCTGATCGAGCATTTCACTTATCGTGCCGAAGGGCATTCGACCTCGGACGATCCCGGTCAATATCGCTCGGCAGGGGAGCCCACCGCCTGGCCATTGGGTGATCCGGTCAAGCGGCTGAAGGACCATTTGATCGCGATTGGCGAATGGGATGAGGAACGCCACGCCGCACAGGACCTTGAACTCGCCGAAACGGTCAAGGCCGCCCAAAAGGAAGCCGAAAAGAACGGCATTCTGGGCCACGGCCTGCACCAGCCGCTCGAAGGGTTATTTGATGGCGTGTTCGAAGAAATGCCCTGGCATCTGCGCGAGCAACAGGCACAGATGATCGCCGAGGAAACCGCCAGCGGCCGACCATGGGCGCAAAAAGCATGACGACCCCACCGGACGCGCCCGACACTACGCGCATGAACATGATCCAGGCGATCAACTCCGCGATGGATGTGATGATGGATCGCGACCCCGATATCGTCGTCATGGGGGAGGATGTCGGCTATTTCGGCGGCGTCTTCCGTGCCACCGCTGGCCTGCAGGCCAAATATGGCACGCGCCGTGTATTCGATACGCCGATCAGCGAATGCGGCATCATTGGTGTCGCGGTCGGCATGGGGGCTTATGGCTTGCGTCCAGTCCCTGAAATTCAGTTCGCTGATTATATCTACCCAGCGCTCGACCAATTGGTGAGCGAGGCGGCGCGGCTGCGCTATCGGTCGGCGGGTGAGTTCACCGCGCCGATTACGGTCCGTTCTCCTTTTGGTGGCGGCATCTTTGGCGGCCAGACGCACAGCCAGAGCCCCGAGGGCATTTTCACTCATATCTCCGGTGTGAAGACGGTGATTCCGTCAACGCCCTATGATGCCAAGGGGCTGCTGATCGCGGCAATCGAGG
>JAIERC010000395.1 GCA_019747165.1 Sphingomonas sp.
CCGTGGACGATATCGACAGCGTCCTAGCCCGAGCAAAGGCGCGTGGGGTGAAGATCCTCTATGATAAAAAGGATGTGGGCGCGTTCGGCTTCGTTGCGGAAATCGAGGACAGCGAAGGCAACCGCATTGCCCTAAGCCAGCCAAAATGACCGACGATCGCCTCCTCACGCCCAGCCGCAAGCCCGAGGATATCGATGCCGCGCTGCGTCCGAAATCGCTTGACGAATTTGTCGGACAAAAGGCGGCGCGCGAGAATTTGCGGGTATTCATCAACGCCGCCAAGGCGCGCGGCGATGCGCTTGATCATGTACTGTTCTTCGGTCCGCCGGGGCTGGGCAAGACGACGCTCGCGCAGATCATCGCGCGCGAACTCGGCGTGGGGTTTCGCGCGAC
Organism: Sphingomonas sp.; assembly: GCA_019747165.1. Lineage (GTDB taxonomy): Bacteria > Pseudomonadota > Alphaproteobacteria > Sphingomonadales > Sphingomonadaceae > Sphingomonas. The sequence goes on from JAIERC010000395.1 coordinate 394, forward strand.
ATCGGGCCCGGTCATTGCCAAGTCGGGCGATCTCGCCGCGCTGCTGACCAATTTGGAAGACGGTGATGTGCTGTTCATCGACGAAATCCACCGGCTTGCGCCCGCGGTTGAGGAAATCCTCTATCCGGCAATGGAAGACCGCGCGCTTGATCTGATGATCGGCGAAGGGCCGTCGGCGCGCAGCGTGCGGATCGATTTGCCCAAATTCACGCTGGTTGGCGCAACCACCCGGCAGGGGCTGCTGACCACGCCGCTCAGGGACCGCTTCGGCATCCCGGTGCGGCTGCATTTTTACACCGTTGATGAGCTTGAAAAGGTTGTCGCGCGGGCGGCCGGGCTGCTTGATCTCGCTTTGTCGAGCGACGGCGCGACCGAAGTGGCGCGGCGCGCGCGCGGCACCCCGCGTATCGCCGGGCGGCTGCTCCGCCGGGTGCGCGATTTCGCCCATGCCGCTGGCCATGCAATCGTCGATGCGAAGGCTGCCGATGCAGCGCTCAACCGGTTGGAGGTCGATTCACTCGGGCTCGATGCGATGGACCGGCGCTATCTGATGATGATCGCGGATATCTATCGCGGTGGTCCGGTCGGGGTGGAAACTTTGGCGGCGGGTCTCAGCGAGCCGCGCGACACGATTGAGGAAGTGATCGAGCCCTATCTGATCCAGCTCGGGCTCGTCGCGCGGACGGCGCGCGGGCGCTGCCTCAACGCCTTGGGCTGGAAACATCTCGGCCTCAATCCGCCGCCGGGCGCGCAGGACGGGCTGTTCGATCAGGCCTGACCGAGGAAGAAAACGCTCACCCCGGCGATGCCGCCGCAGATGATCGTTACCAAGATTCCCAAGAGGGCAGCAATCGCGCCGCTGCCGCGCCGCCGATTGAAGGATTTGCGCGGCATCGGCTTGCCGAAGCTGAGTTCGATCACACCGGCCAGCACGCCAGCGATGATTGTCATTGCCAAGGTGATGATCCCGCCGAGAGGCGATTGGAGTGTGACCGCGATGGGCAAGACGATGCCGATCGGCGCGGCCATGGCGAGCGCAGCCACCAGCTTGGCACGATTGACCTCCGCCTTGTCAATCGGGGCGACCGTCAGCAGATCCGGCGTGTCCTCTGCCGAAATGGTCAGCCAGGCGAAGCTGCCGACCAGCTGACCGACCACGAGCACGCTGGCAAAGGCGAGCGACGCGGCAAGCGGCACGCTGCTCCCCCCGCGCCCGCCCAGACCCAGGAACATCAATGGCGCGAGATAGACCAGCCGCAGCACGATCTGAAACGCCAACGCCGGATCGCGCAGCAGTAGCCGGAATTCCTTGGCAAAGATGGTGGCGAACAGCCCCGATTTGAAATGCCGCCCGATGCCGCGCCGTGACGCCTTGGTGCGGGCCAGCCGCATCCCTGCCGCCTGATAGCTTGCCAGGAAGCGCGACTGAAATAATCGGCTCGCCACGGTGAACAGGATCAGCGCCGCGCCCAACAGCAGGACAATGGCAATCGGTTCGCCAAAGGCAGCCCGGCCCGGCACCGATCCCAGCGGACTTTCGCCAATCCGGCTGTCGCGCAGCCGTTCGAAAATCTCGATGCGCCCGCGCCCGGGGCGATCACGCGACAGCAGTTGCGAAACGATGAAGAAACCGCCGCCGAGCAAGGCGGCGGTGATCTGTCCCACCGTGCGCGCGGCACGCGGCCCGGCGATCCAGGCGAGCAGCAGTGTAATCCCCAGCCCGATACAGGCCGCCGTCAGCGCGAGCGCAACGAGCAGCGCGATCACCCCCCAGAATTGCGGATGGCCGATCGCCGCCAACGGCACCACGATTGGCAGTGTCAGCACCGCATAGGTCAGTACGATGGTGGCCGCGATGCCGATCAGCTTGGCCTGGAGCACGGTGCGCTCGCCCGCCGGGGACGACAGCAGCAGATCGAGATCGCCCGCATCATAAAGCGTGCGGTAGCTGGCCAATACCGCCTGGGTCGCCATCAGCGACAGGGCCAGCAAAGCGGCGGCGAGCAGACCGTCGAAGATGATCGGGCTTGGCATAATGGCAACATCGCGCAGCCCGAGTGCGATGCTGATGCCGATCGCCACATAGCCGAATAGCAACAGTAGGCCCAACCAGGTTGAGAGCGCCCGCCGCCTGACCCCGCGCAGATTGAGCCGCAATTCATGCAGCACCAGCCAGCCAAAGGACCCGGCGGGCAAGCCGCGCATCAGCCAGGTCATTTGGCGGAGGTCTCCGGTGCTTGGGTCAAGCGGATAAAGGCGTCTTCCAGCGTCGACTCATCCGAGCCGACCTTTTCGCGCAATTCGGCCATTGTGCCTTCGACAAGCATCTTGCCGCGCGCGATGATGCCGATCCGGTCGGCGAGCCGTTCGGCGACCTCCAGGATATGGGTGGTGACAATCACTGTGGCGCCGCCATCCACCTGTGCGCGCAGGGCATCCTTGACGCTGCGCGCCATTTGCGCGTCGAGCCCAGTCAGGGGTTCGTCAAGGATCAGCAGGCGCGGTTTGTGGATGAGCGCCCCGGCCAGCGCGACCTTTTGCTTCATGCCACGCGAAAACCCTTCGCAGCGCGTGTCGCGCACCTCCCATAGATCGAGCCACTGGAGCAATTCCTCGGCCGCCGGACCCGCCTCGGCGGGCTTGATCCGCCACAGGCCCGCGACAAAGGCGAGATACTCAGCGGGACTCAATTTATCATAGAGCATCGGTTCATCGGGCAACCAGGCGGTCATCGCCTTGGCTGCAGCGGGCTGGCGCTGGGTATTCACGCCGTAAATCTCGATCAGTCCGGCATCGGGCTTGGCCAGCCCGGTCACCATCCGCAGCGTGGTCGTCTTGCCTGCCCCATTGGGGCCAAGCAGCGCATAAAGCTGCCCCGCCGGCACATCGAGATCAAGCCCGGTGATCACCGGTTTGTCAAAGGCCTTGGTAAGGCCGCGGATACGCAGGGCGGGGGCTGTCATGCCCGGCATCCTATCGCCCGCGGGTGTCACGTCCAGCGAGAACGGCGATCAGCGCGCTTCGGTAGACGGTGGCTTGCCGCCCGGCGTCGATGACCGACCAGTTTTCGGCATGCCAAACAGGGCGGCGAGCCCGAGCGGCAGCAGCATGCCGATCACGATGCCCAAAAAGAATGCGGCCGATAATTTGATGCTCCCCGACATGACGAGGATACCCAGCCCAGAAAAGACGATCACCAAGATGGCGAGGGCAATGATTTTGCGGGTCGGCATGCGGTTGGCTCCGTCGTTCATGTCGCGTCGTCCAGAAAGAATATCGCTTCGACCGGTGCCCCCAGTGCGCGCGCGAGCTTCAACGCGAGCAGGGTGGAGGGTACAAAGATTCCGTTTTCCACCGTGTTGATTGTCTTGCGGCTGACGCCGACTTGCTCCGCGAGGTCGGCCTGGGTGAGTCCGGCTTCGCTGCGCATGGTCTTTAGCCGGTTGCTTAGCTGATCAGCCACGCCAGTGTGCCGCGCCTTCAAGCCAGGCGAAGTGGCACAATGCCGCCCCCTCACCACCAAAAATGGCGATGGTGGCAAAGGTCCGCAGGTCGGTGGTGGCAACGCCGCCAAAACTAATGAAGGTCAACACATAGCCGATGGCCGTGATCGCCAGCATTGTCCAAAAGCCAGCCGCCAGGCTGCGTTGCCGGTGATCGCGCGTGACCTCGTCGTTGAGCAGCGCGCGGAGTTGGCTAGGCTTGGCCAAGCCGCCGCCAGTGGCAACCAGCACCGCGCCCACGCCCGCCAGGAACAGAAAAAGGGAATAGACCGGCAGGCCGAAAGCATCCTCCGCATGCAGGTTTGTGCCCCAGGCGATTGTCATGGCGACAAGCCCAAACATCAACAGCCCGATCATCCCGAGCAGAAGGATGCGGATGCGCCCCATCTCATCGGCCTGATCAATGTCTGTCGCCATCATTGCTGCACTCTCTTTGTAACCTTGAAGTTACATGTAACCAAAAGGTTACATTTGCGTCAATGGGTTTCATGCCTTGCCATGCTGGGTTAGAGGGCGCGTCATGACTGACGGCGCACAGGATCGACCGGTGGATGGGTATTTCGCCGGGCGCGAACACCGGCTGGCCTTGCGGGTTTATTTTGAGGACACTGATCTTTCAGGCGTCGTCTATCATGCCAATTACCTGCGCTGGATGGAACGCGGCCGGTCTGACATGCTTCGGCTGGTCGGCATTGATCAGCGCGCCGCGCATGAAGCAGGCGAGGGGGCCTATGCCGTCAGCGATGTTTCGATTCGGTACAAAGCACCGGCCCGGCTTGATGATTCGCTGGTCGTTGCGAGTCGATTAATCGCGATTCGGCCCGCTTCGTGCCGTATTCATCAACGAGTCATCAAAAACGGGCTGATACTGGCCAGCATCTGGACCTGGGGCGTGATCATCGCGCTGGCGATCAAGCTTGGCCGCGCCAGAAAACGGGGCGAGCGGTTTGAGCGTGATTTCCTGAATGCGAGCGATATCGATGCGTTTCATCGCAGCGAGGGCGAGAGCGATGTGCCCGTCGCGCGCGTGTTTTCAGCGGGCGTCGCTGAATGGCGGCGATCGACCACCGGCACGACGATCGACAAGGAAGGCACGCGTGAGCGGCTTGCCACGGCCATGGGATCGTCGGTCGCCGCCGAAGTCGACAAGCTTGCCGATCGGCTCAATATCCTGGCCACGGTCGGTTCTGTCGCGCCCTTTGTCGGCCTGTTCGGCACGGTGTGGGGAATCATGCGCAGCTTTAGCGGGATTGCAGCGGCGCAGAGCACCTCGCTCGCCGTCGTCGCGCCGGGCATTGCCGAAGCGCTGTTTGCAACAGCAATCGGTCTGTTCGCGGCGATCCCGGCGGTGATCGGCTATAATCGCTACAGCCATGCGGTGAACCGGATTGAGGCGCGGCTCAATCGCTTTGCCGATGGTTTCCACGCCACGCTCAGCCGCCAGCTCGAAGGCCCGGCGATGAAGGCCAAGGGCTGATGGCGATCAACTTGCCCTCGCAGCGGTCGCGTGGTCGTCGGGCGCCAATGGCGGAAATCAACGTCACGCCGATGGTCGATGTCATGCTGGTGCTGTTGATCATTTTCATGGTCACAGCGCCGCTGCTCACGGCGGGGGTGCCGGTCAATTTGCCCGACAGCAGTGCCAAGCCGCTCGATCAGGACCAAAAGCCAGTACAGATCGCGCTCGACGAGCAGGGTCGGTTGTTCGTCAACGATGACGAAGTGACCGAGACGATCTTGCCCGATGTGCTCGGCCAGATTGCCGCCAAATCGCCGAGCGGAAAACCGCCCGAAATTTATCTGCGCGCTGATCGTGGCCTTGCTTATGGCAAGGTGATGCGGGTGATGGGCGAACTCAACCGCGCCGGGCTGAACCGTGTCGCGCTGGTGACCGTGGGCAAGGAGAAGCCGTGACGCCGTGCACGCTTCTTCCTGGTATCGGGTGAGCGACCGGCGATGGACCGTT
>JAIERC010000500.1 GCA_019747165.1 Sphingomonas sp.
GTCGGGCGTCAGGTAGGTACCCGGCCCCATTCTATCGTCGCTCATTTCGTTCGTTCCTTCATCTTCGTTCGACCCGACGAGATCAGGCGCGCGGCACGCGTCCCCCGGCGGCATCCACGCAGCGCGAAGCACCACGAAGATTGGTTTGTCCGCATGCAGCGGAAATTGGTGTGTAGGGCCGTCATCCGCCCCTGCTTTCGGTAATCGCGTCGGCTAGCCGTGCTGCGCTCACCTTGTTCTCGCCAGCCCGGCGCGCGCCGCGCTCGGCGGCATCGCGAATGCGTTTGGCCGCAGAAATACGCACCAGCACCGGCTCGCGCTCGACAACCGCGTCAAGCTCGGCCTTCGCCTCGTCTTCCCACATCAGCTCGCGTTCTATCCGCGCCGGGGTCGCCTCGACTTGGTCGAGCTGGCCTGCCAGGGGGATGATATTGAACAGCGCATCGAACAGCGCGTTGCAGACTTCCTGAATCAGGTAAGTCGCGCCCGAATAGCCCATATAGGGCGTCCCGGTGTGACGGCGGATCGCGGCCCCGGGGAAGGAAACGGGCACGTAAATGCTCCGTCCGCCCGTTTCGGCCAGATACATCCGCTCATTATAGCTGCCGAACATGATCAGCGGCGGATTGGTGCGAATGGCCTCAAGCACGGCGGCATTGTCGGGCTTCACCCCCGCTGTCCGGCGGAAGGAGAAATTGCACGGCAATCCCATGTCGCTTTCAAGGAAATTGCGGATGCCGCGCTCATAAGTTTCCGTCGCAACGACGGCGAAGCTGGCGGTCGCGAAGAAATCCTGGGTGACTGAGCGCCACAAATCCCAGAGTGGCTTAATCGTGGTGTGCTTCTCACGCTCAATGAAAGGCTCGGGGTCCAGACCCGTCAACTCGCCCAGCTTACGCAGGAACAAGGTGGTGCTTTCCAGCCCGATCGGCGCCTGCAGATAGGGCCGCTCAAGCGCCTCGCACAGCCCGCGCCCGAATTCGCGGTACATGCAGACATTCACATGCGCATTGGCGAGTTTCTTGACGTCAGCCAGGTGACTGCCAAGCGGGAAGACCATGTTGACCTGCGCACCAATGCCTTCCACCAACCGCCGGATCTCGGCAAGGTCTGACGGCATGTTGAAGGTGCCATACATCGGCCCGATGATGTTGACGCGGGGCTTTTCGCCTTCGCGCAATTCCTTCAGCGTTGGCACTTTTTTCGGCCCGAACTGAGTCCACAGCCAGGTCAGCGCGCGGTCGCCCGATTGCCACTGATCCTCGTCAATCGTGCGCGGCAGGAAGCGCTGAATATTGGTGCCTTCGGGCGTGACGCCCCCGCCGATCATCTCCGCGATCGATCCCGTGACGACCACAGCGGGCAGATCAGGATCGAGCGTCTTCCACGCCCGCTTCATCGCGCCTTCAGTGCCATCCCGACCGAGCTCTTGCTCGCCAAGGCCCGTCACGACGATCGGCAACTCGTGCGGCGGCAGGCCGTCAGTGTAATGCAGCACCGAGGTGACCGGCAGATTCTCGCAACCGACCGGTCCATCAATGATGACCTGTAGCCCCTTGATGGCGGTGAACGCATAAACCGCGCCCCAGTAACCGCCCGCGCGATCATGATCGAGAACGAGGGTCATGTGCCGATATGCTCCTCGGCCTTGGCCATCGCGATGCGCTTGGCGGCGTATTTCGCCTTGAACTCGGGGCGATCCTCAGGGGTGTTTTCCCAGATGCCCGCGCTATGCCCAGTGCCGACGCCGTCGAAAAACGCGGTCATCTTGTCCATCCGGCTCTGATTGGCGAGCGCGGCGTTGACGACCATCGCCAGGCTCCCTGCCCCGGCCGGCCCCATCAATGGCCGGGCTGAGATAAGGTTGGTGAAATAGAGCGATGGGATCGATTTCTGCTTGGCATGCTGCACCACCGGCGTGGTGCCAATTGCCAGGTCAGGACCATATTCCCCAATCGCCGCAATATCCTGTTCCAGGCTTGCGCGATATTGGACGCGGCAACCATGGGCTTCGAGCCATTCCCGGTCCGGGTCCGACCAGCGCGTGCGCGGTGCTGCTGTGCCGACATAGGGCACCTCGGCACCGCTTTCGATCAACAGCCGGGCGACCAGCAATTCGGAGCCCTCATAGCCCGACACCGTAATCCGCCCCTTGATCGGCTTGGCGGCAAGTGCCCCTGCAATGGCGGGCAGGAACTTGTTCTTCGAGGCGTCAATCTTGTCCTGCGCGATGCCACAGGCGGCACCAATTGCGTCCAGCCAGGCCGCAGTGCCATCGCGCCCGACCGGGGCCGAACCAACAACACTGCGTCCCGCCGCCTCAAACTCGCGCACGCTGGCGGTGTAAAAGGGGTGAATCGCGGCAACCACGGCGCAATCGAGCGCCGAATAGAGCTCGCGCCATTCGCGGGTCGGGACGACCGGGCCAGCCGCAAGGCCCAGCGGCTCGAGCATGATGCCGATGCCTGGCGGGTCGGCCGGGAACATCTCGCCAAGGAGAGTCACCGTCGGCCGGTCCGGTCGTTGCTTGGGCGCGGCGACAGGGCCGAGCTCGGCCTCCTTGCGCGCATAAGCGAGCATGGCGCCCGCGAGAACGTCTTTCGCCTCGGCATGTGTCGGTACACCGAAACCGGGCACATCAATGCCGATCACCCGCACACCGTTAATCTGATCAGGCAACAATTGCAGCGGCACGCCAGAGGCGGTCGGCACGCAGAGATTGGTGACGATGATCGTGTCGTACAGCGCCGGATCAGCGAGGTCGTGCACCGCGTCGCGAATGTCTTCGAACAGCTTGCCGGTGACGAGCGTTTCGGAACTGAACGGCACATAACCAACCGTCCGCCGCGCGCCATAGAAATGCGAGGTGAAGGTCAGCCCATAAACGCAGCAGGCAGAACCCGAAAGAACGGTGGCAGTCCGGCGCATGCGAAGGCCAACCCGAAGCGACCCGAACGCCGGGCACATCGATTGCGGCTGATCATGCGGCCCCTTCGGATAATCCGCCGCATAGCGCTCCAAAATCTCGCTCTTGCCGGCTTTTGACGCGGCCTCATGCATCGTCTCGGCGCCGGCATGGCAACCGGCACCTTGCGCCTCAGGAGCGCTAAGGTCGATGCGATCAGTCTCGCGGGAAGGGGTATCCAGATCCATCATCAAACCGCGTCGTAAACGACTTCGAGGCTTGGCTTCACGACGAAGTCGACACCGCGCATATCGGCCTGGGTGGCAGGCTTCAGCGTGAAATCGGCACCCGTTACATCCGCGCTGAACAGGTTGAGCAAGCCATCCTGATCAAGCGGCGTGGGGCGCAGCGGCGGCGCTTCCGCCACGTTGATCGCCAGTTCCTCAAACAGGCTCGCCCATTGGCCACCGGGCTTGCCGATGATCTGATAGTTCGCGCTTTTCTTGCGGATATCCTCGTTTGCCGGGATCGCCGTCAGCACCGGGATGCCGACTGCTTCGGCAAAGGCATTGGCCTCGCCAGTGCCGTCATCCTTGTTGAGGATCATGCCAGCCACGCCGACATTGCCGCCCATCTTGCGGAAATATTCAACCGCCTTGCAGACATTGTTGGCAACATAGAGCGATTGCAGGTCGTTCGACGCGACGACGATCACCTTCTGGCACATGTCGCGCGCGATCGGCAGGCCGAAGCCGCCGCAAACAACGTCACCAAGGAAATCGAGCAGGACGTAATCAAAGCCCCATTCATGGAAGCCGAGCTTTTCCAGCGTTTCAAAGCCGTGGATGATCCCGCGTCCGCCGCACCCGCGACCGACCTCGGGTCCGCCCAGTTCCATCGCAAACACACCGTCGCGCTGGAAGCAGACATCCTCAATGCCGATCTCCTCGCCCGCCAGCTTCTTGGCCGAGCTCGTCTCGATGATCGTTGGGGTCGATTTGCCCCCGAACAACAGGCTGGTCGTATCGCTCTTGGGATCACAACCGATCAGCAGCACGCGCTTGCCCTGCTGCGCCATCATGTAGCTGAGATTAGCGAGCGCGAAGGACTTGCCGGAACCGCCCTTGCCATAAATGGCAATGATCTGCGTTTCCTTGGTCACTTCACCGGTGTGCACCGGATCAGGCTCCTGATTCGCCTCGTCGCGCAAGGCGCCTAGGTCGAGCATCGTCATTCACTTCTCCAATCGAGTACCATTTTCAGGCATTCAGGATCGCCAAAAGCGGCAGGATAAGCTTCGGTGGCCTCGCCAGCCGGGCGCACATGCGTCACCAGCCCGCCCAGGCTGAGCGCACCGCTATCAACGAGCTTTGCGGTGGCGCGCAGATCGTCGATCACGAATTCCGTGGAAATCCGCAGCCGCGCTTCGCGCATAAAGGCTGGCGGAAACGAGAAGGTCAGCTTGTCATAGAAACCGGCAAGGACGATCTCGCCGCCCTTCGTCAGCCGAGAAATCAGCGAATCAAGGATGCTGCCGGCGCCGCTTGCATCGCAGATCGTCTTGTAATCCTTGCGCTCATCCTCTGACGGATCGATCACGCGGTAACCGAAATCACCGATCCGGCGCTCGGCGGCGGTTTCCCACACCGTCGGCGGCGGCGCGCCGCAAGCTACGGTGATTCGCGCAATCAATCGGCCCAAAATGCCATGCCCAACGATCAGTTCGGGTGCGGCACCCCCGGCAATGGCGTGATAGGCCGTCGCGGCAAGGGCGATCAGGATGCCTGCTTCACCCAGCGATTCGTCAACTGGCATGGCCCGGGCTGCCGGCAGAATGACTCGGCGCGCAGTGCCGCCAAACAGGCCGCGGGCGTGCGTGTAACAATTGGCACCGGGCACAAACACCCACTCACCGATTCGTGATTGCGCATCTGCGCCGGCATCGACCACGCGACCAACGGATTCATAGCCAGGAACAAGGGGATAACCCATGCCGGGAAAGGCTGGCATCTTGCCAGACCAGAGGAGTTTTTCAGTGCCAGAGCTAATGCCGCTCCAAGCCACTTCAACCAGCAGATCGCCCGCCGTCATTGGATTAAGCGCCATGCGACGCAGCGAGAGCGTCTCTGGTGCCTCCAATATAACCGCCAGCGTTTCCACCATTTACTCCCCTGCAGATGCGCTCAACTGATGAGTTCAGGCATCACGAGTGTCACACTATATGGACACTTTTTATTGTCAACTGTTCTGGACGCTTTGTGCGTCAACGACTCGCAACAATCGCACTTACGGTCAGCGGCAGGGGGGTTGCGACGTTACTAGTGGCGCTGAATCCGGCTTGCCGCAGCATCGCAGCAATCGCTTTTTTGCTGCGCGGTCGGCCCGACCCCATGGCCCAGAGATACATGCCGAAATAGCCATCGCCAGCCGCCTCTGCGCCCGGTGTTTCGGCCATCGGTTCGGCAATCAACAGGCGTCCGCCGGGCGGCAGTGCTGCGTAAATGTTGCGCAGCAATTGCAGGGCTGGCGCATCGTCATGGTCGTGCAGCACGCGGATCAACGTGATGAGATCATGTCCGCCGGGCAGCGAATCAGCCAGGAAATTGCCGCCGTGGATCGTCACGCGCGGGCCGTGCCCGGCGGCATCAAGCGCTCGCCGCGCGCGTTCGCCAACGGCAGGCAGATCGAACAGCGCCAGCTCAATCCCCGGCACCCGCGCGGCGACTGCGGCAATAAACGCCCCCTGCCCGCCGCCGACATCAAGCATCCGCCGGTGCCGCCCAAACGCATAGCTGTCGATCACATGGGTGGCGATCAGCGGCTGGGATGCCGCCATCAGCCCGGAATAGGCCGCCACTTGGTCGCCGTTCCCCTGCCCTTCCGATTCGGCATAGGTCCAATAATTGGAGAGTTGCCCGCCGCCTGCGCCCCGTCGCAGCAAGGCAACCGGATCGGCAAGATCGGCATAGAGCAGCCGGTGGTGCGCCACCATTTCGGCAATGCCGCCATTGCCGCGCAGCGCCG